>JAFANL010000173.1 GCA_019232735.1 Aquitalea sp.
TGCCACTCAGTCGGGGGCGAACATAAAAGCCGGTAATGGCATCCTGCCAGTTGCTGCCGCGCAGTATGCCGCCTTGCGGGGTCAGTAACAGCCAGGGGAGAGGCTTGCTGATACCCGTCTGGATAAAGCCACTGCGGCCATCGAGCAAGCTAAGGCTTTGCAGACTGTGGCTGGATTGTGTGCGGCTGTCCTGCTGGCCGGACAGGCTGACGCCATTGCCCGGGGCTCCGGGGACGATGCGGCCAAGGCTGATATTGCCTTGCAGCTGCACACCGGACTGGCTCTGCATATGGCTGCCTGTCTGGCTGACTTCCAGCCGGAGGTTGACCGGTCGCACGTCCAGCTGGCGGGCCAGTGTGGCCAACTGGGCTTCCCGTTCCGGACTGGCGTCGATGATCAGCTTGTTGTCCAGTGCACTCAGTTTTTCATCCGCCCGCAGCTGCGGCTGCAAGGCAGCTTGCAGTTCTGCCGCCTCGCGCCAGTTCAGTTCCACGATCTGCCAGGCCAGTGCTGGCGCGCTGTGCAGTAACAAGAGTAGCGACAGGGTGGGGCGCATCAGAACTCCTTGCCGGAACGCCAGATCGACCAGATCAGCCACACGCTGTTGAACAGCGCGATCATGAAGCCGATAAAGCCGAAGAAGGGCAGGCCGAACAGTTTGGGGCCGGCATTCACCGTCATCACGATGGAGGAGCCGATGATCAGGCAGCCGGTGACGATGGCCATGGTGAGGCGGTTGGTGCTGCGGTCCAGCTGTTTGCCAAAGCTGTCCAGGCGCTGCAAATCCAGATTGATGCGGAACTTGCCCTGGCGAATATCCTTGGACAGGCGCAGGATGTCGCGCGGCAGTCCGGTCAGCATGCCCAGGGTTTCCTGCAGCGTCAGCTTGCCGCGCTTGAGCAGGGTTTTGGGGTGGTAGCGCGCCAGCAGCAGTTCGCGCACAAAAGGCGTGATGTGTTCCACCAACTGGAAGTCCGGGTCCAGCTGTCGTCCCAGCCCTTCCAGCGTGATCAGCGCCTTGAACAGCATGGCCATGTCCGGCGGCAGCAAGATGCCGTGGTCGCGGATCAGCGCCATGATGTCGTTGATCAACTGGCTGATGTTGAGGTTTTTCAGCGGCACGTGTTCGTACTGGAACATGAATTCGCTGATGTCGTAGGCAAACTTCTGCTCATCCACCGGTGTATTGCCGGTCCACTCGATCAGCACATCCATCATGGCATGCTCATTGCGTTCGGCCAGCGCGGCCAGCAGGTCGACGATCTCATCACGGCGGCCATGGCTGATGCGCCCCACCATGCCGAAGTCGATAAAGGCAATGCGTTGTTCCGGCAAAAAGAACACGTTGCCGGGGTGCGGGTCGGCATGGAAGAAACCGTTGACCAGAATCATCTTCAGCACGGCGTCGGCACCACGGCTGGCCAGCTGCACCGGGTCCAGTCCGCTATCGGCCAATAGATCGAGCCGGCTGGCCGGTATGCCGGCGATATGGTCCTGCACATTGACGGCCGGGTTGGTGTAATCCCAGTACACCCTGGGGACCACCACTTGCGCATCGTCGGCAAAGTCCCGGGCGAAGCGCTCCATATTGCGTGCTTCTACCGCCAGGTCCATCTCGCGTTTGAGCGAGCGCGAAAACTGGGCGACGATTTCCACCGGTTGAAAGCGGCGGGCATCGGGAAATTCCATTTCGATCAGCGTGGCCAGATGCGCCAGGATGCGCAGGTCGGCATCCACCTTGTCCACAATGCCCGGGCGGCGCAGCTTGACCGCCACGGCGGTTCCGTCCTGCAGCGTGGCGTAGTGCACCTGGGCAATGGAGGCCGAGCCGATGGGCTTGTCATCAAAGCTGGCGAACAGTTCTTCCGGTGGTTTGCCCAGCGCGCGCGTCACCAGCAAGCGCACCGAGGCCGGATCGACCGGCGGCACGGTGGATTGCAGTTTTTCGAATTCGGCAATCCACTCGGCCGGGAAGACATCCACCCGAGTGGACAGGATCTGCCCCAGCTTGATGAAGGTGGGCCCCAGTTCCTCGAAGGCCAGTCGTACCCGTACTGGCGTGGGCAGGCCGGCATCGGCATCCGGCAGATGCAGGTTCAGCCATTCGCCGGCCTTTTCCATGGCGCGCGGCAGGCGCAGGCGCTGGGCAAATTCGCCCAGACCATGGCGGATGAGGATGCCACTGATTTCCTTCAGGCGCGGAAGGTCGCGCATTGCAACAAGAGTTTCTCTGAGCATGGGCTTATTGGTGTCCAAGTTGGCTTTACACTCCCGTCCCTGTCCGATAGAGTGCGGCCTATGAAATTGCAACTCCGATTACTCGCCGTGATGCTGGCTGGCGTCATGGTTTTTGCCCAGGCCGCACCCGAAAAAAGTGTGCAGGATACGCGGCCCAAGGTCGAGGCCTCGGAAGACCCCATTGCCAAGTATGCCTCGCCTGGCGAGGATGCTGTAGGTGATTTGCTGCTGCAGGCCATGAGCCTGCTGGGTGTGGCCTACCGTTTTGGTGGTAATTCCCCGGTCAGCGGTCTGGATTGCAGCGGCTTTGTCCGTTATGTGTTCCAGAAATCCCTCAAGGTCAATTTGCCGCGGACTTCGGCCGAGATGGCGCATATCGGCAAGGCTGTCGATAAAAGTGAACTGGTGGCCGGCGATCTGGTCTTCTTCAATACCCGTGGCTTTGCCTATTCCCATGTTGGCATGTATATGGGCAACGGCAAGTTCATCCATGCCCCGCGTACCGGTCGCAATATCGAGGTGGTCAGCCTGAACCAGAGTTACTGGCAAAGCCGCTGGAATGGTGCCCGCCGTATCAACCGCAGCAATGCGAATACCGTGGCCACGGATGAAGCGGACAGCACGGCCAGCGACAGCGTGGCGGTCAAGAGCCATGGCGGCGGCGGGGCCGTCAGCAAGGTAAAATGTCGTAAGGGCAAGAAGTGCAAGGCGGTAGCCGACACGACTGCCGGCAAGAAAAAAGGTGGCAAGGCAGAAAAAGCCAGCAAGGGCGGCAAGGCTGCCAAGGCCGGCAAGCCAGGCCACGGCAAGAAGAAAAAGGGCGCCAACGGATAGCGTGGCGGCCGCTCATCATCACGATGCCCGCCTTGGCGGGCATTGCGTTTTCAGGATCAGCCAGACATGGCCATGAATATTGATATCCCGGTATGGAAAGACCCGCAGGGCGGCATTGTCGCCTGCGTGGAAAAAATCAAGGTAATGAACGAAAACCTGGAGGAGTTGCAGCAGATGGCGCAGGACGCGCTGGAAGATGCCATCCTGATGGGCTGTGACGAAGGGCAGGTCAAGGATTTCCTGGTACGCCTGATGCAAAGTCTGCACAACCCCTATCAGTCCTGAAAGGCAGTCCGGCATGCAATGGCCTTTTGAAGTCCTGATCGGGCTGCGTTATTTGCGCGCCAAGCGGCGCAACGGTTTTATCTCATTTATCTCGCTCATTTCCATTGTCGGCATTGCGCTGGGCGTGGCGGCGCTGATCATCGTGCTCTCGGTGATGAACGGTTTCCAGAAGGAAATCCGTGGCCGCATTCTCAGCGTGGCTTCGCATGTGGAAATTTCTGCCTTTGATGGCCGGCTGCCGCAGTGGCAGGCCACGGCCCAGGTGGCCGAGCACGACAAGCACGTGCTGGCGGCCGCGCCCTTTGTCAACGGTCAGGGCCTGTTCTCCGCTTTTGGCAATGTGCGTGGCGGACTGGTGCGCGGCATTGAACCGGTGCTGGAAGACAAGGTGGTGGATGTTGGCCAGCACATGCTGCAGGGCAAGCTGGAAGCGCTGAAACCGGGTGGCTTCGGCATTGTGCTGGGTGTGGAGCTGGCGCGCCAGCTCAATGTGGGCATGGGGGACAAGGTCACCCTGTTCACCCCGGAAGGCACGGTTACGCCTGCCGGCATGATTCCGCGTTACAAGCAGTTCACCGTCATCGGCATCTTCAAGGTCGACATGTTCGAATACGATGCCTCGCTGGCCATGATCCATCTGCAGGATGCCCAGGTCTTGTCCCGCTTGGGCGACCGCGTGAGCGGCGTGCGGCTGAAACTGGACGACCCGATGCTGGCCCCGCTGGTAAAGGCCAATCTGCAGCAGGCGCTGGGGCAGCAGGCCCAGGTGACCGACTGGACCGACACCAATGCCAACTACTTCCGTGCGGTGCAGATCGAAAAACGTATGATGACCATCATCCTCACCCTGATCGTGGCGGTGGCTGCCTTCAATCTGGTCTCCACCCTGGTGATGGTGGTGACCGACAAGCAGGCGGATATTGCCATTCTGCGCACCCTGGGTGCGTCTCCGGCCAGCATCATGAAAATCTTCATGATCCAGGGCTCGGTGGCCGGGGTGAGTGGCACGCTGGCTGGTGTGCTGGGCGGCGTGGTGGTGGCACTCAATCTGGATGTGATCGTGCCCTTCATCGAACGGGTGCTCGGCACCAAGCTGCTGTCCAGCGAGGTCTACATGATCGACTACCTGCCCTCCGACGTGCAGCTGGGCGATGTCAG
>JAFANL010000161.1 GCA_019232735.1 Aquitalea sp.
GACAACAGCCAAACAAAAAGGCCGCTTGCGCGGCCTTTGTTCATTCCGGGTGTGACGGCAGGTTTACTTCCACACCTTCCACCACGGCATTTCTTCCACTTCCCAAGCGTGCTGCAGATAATCGCTCTTGGGGTAGTTCAGTGCCAGCACCCGCTTGGTGTCGCCGCTCATCTGGGTCATGCCCAGCTTGTCGTAGGCCGTCACCATCAGCGCCAGCGCCTCTTCCGGATACTTGGTGTTGGAGTATTCCTTCACCACGCCCTGGGCACGATTGGCCGCCGCCAGATAGGCACCGCGCTTCATGTAGTAGCGCGCCACGTGCATTTCACCACCACCCAGCGCATCCACCAGACGATTCATCTTTTCCAGCGCATCCGCACTATACTTGCTGTTCGGGAAGCGCGAAGTCAGCTCGCGGAACGCCAGGAAGGATTCACGGGCAGCCTTCGGGTCACGCTCGCTCATGTCCTGACCGGCCCACTTGGACAACATGCCCTGGTCGTCGTTGTAGTACACCAGACCCTTCAGGTAGTACACGTAGTCCACGTTCGGGTGGGCCGGGTGCAACTTGATGAAGCGGTCGGCAGCGGCCACGGCCAGCTCCGGCTCATTGTCCTTGTAATGGGTATAGGCCAGGTCCATTTCGGCCTGCTGGGCGTAGCGTCCATAGGGGTAACGCGCTTCCAGCGTTTCGTACAGCTTGACAGCACGGGTATAATTACCGCTACTCAGTTCATCCCGAGCTTCCGAGTAGAGCTTTTCCACGGTCCAGCCGCGCGTTTCGTCGTAGGTTTCCGTGGTTGCACAACCGGCAAGCCCCATCACCAACATTGCTGCTACAACGTATCTTTTCATGACCGATCCTTACTATGACTCGGAGGATTATAGCGATATCTCGGAAAACGAGGTATCTGCTCGACAACAGCTGGAGGTTCCGCTCTCTATGGGTAGCGAACGCCTCGACGCAGCTCTTGCCAAACTCCTCCCCGATTACTCCCGCAGCCGCCTGACCCAATGGATCAAGGATGGCCATGTTCTGATGGACGGTAAAGTCGTCCCTCCGAAAACCAGACTGCTGGGCGGCGAAAAGCTGGACGTTACCATTGTTCAGTCAAATGAAGAAATGGCTTTCCAACCGGAAGCCATGAATTTGCCCATTGTTTACGAAGATGAACACATCCTGGTGGTCAACAAACCAGCCGGTCTGGTGGTGCATCCGGCCAGTGGCAACTGGAGCGGCACGCTGCTGAACGGCCTGCTGCACCACTGCCCCGCCCTGGCCTACGTGCCGCGCGCCGGCATCGTACACCGGCTGGACAAGGATACCAGCGGCCTGATGGTGGTGGCCAAGACCATTCCGGCCCAGACCGAACTGGTGCGCCAGCTGCAAGCACGCACGGTAAAACGCATTTACCGCGCCATTGCCGATGGCGTGGTGCCGTTTGACGGCACCATCAGCACCCAGATTGGCCGCGATCCGCACAACCGTCTGAAAATGGCGGTACTGAAGTTTGGCGGCAAGCCGGCCATCACCCATGTACGGGTGCTGGAGCGCTTCGACAGCCACTCTTATGTCGAGTGCAAGCTGGAAACCGGCCGCACCCACCAGATCCGCGTCCACATGAAGGAAGCTCGCCACCCGCTGGCCGGCGATGCCCTGTATGGCAATCCGCGCCACAAAATGGATGACTATGTGGCCGATGCCGTCAAGGCGCTGGCCCGCCAGGCCCTGCACGCCTACAAGCTGGCACTGGTGCACCCGGCCACCGGCGAGGAGCGCAGCTGGCAAGCCCCGCTACCCGACGACTTCATGTACCTGCTCAACACCCTGCGCGGCGAAGGTGGCGAGCGCATGGATCAGGCGACCGCAGCCGCTGAGGATGCCTGGGATGAGGACGACGAGGATGACGAAGACGATGACGACGGCGATATCGAGGTCATCTATGTCCGCGACTGACACCACGGCCAGCCCCTGCTTGCAGGCAGACTGGCCGGCACCGGCCACTGTGCGCACCCTGATCACCACCCGCCAGGGTGGTCACAGCCGCCAGCCGTTTGACAGCTTCAATCTGGGCAGCCATGTGGGTGACGATGCCGACGCTGTGGCCGCCAATCGCGAGCAATTGCGCGCCCTACTGCCCAATGAACCGGCCTGGTTGAATCAAGTGCATGGCACTCATGTGGTGGATGCCGCCCAGGTGGGCGACACCCTGCTGGATGCCGATGCCAGCTTTGCCAGCCAGCCGGGCACGGTTTGCGTGGTGATGACGGCAGACTGCCTGCCGGTACTGCTGTGCAATGATGACGGCACCGTGGTGGCCGCAGCCCACGCCGGCTGGCGCGGGCTGTGTGATGGCGTGCTGGAAGCCAGCGTGGCCGCCACCGGGGTGGAGCCTTCCAGCCTGATGGCCTGGCTAGGCCCGGCCATCGGTCCCGACGCCTTCGAAGTGGGTGCCGAAGTACGCGCCGCCTTCATGGCTTGCGACCCGGCCGCGGAACAGGCTTTTAGCGCCATTGGCGAAGGCAAGTACCTGGCCGACATCTATCTGCTGGCCCGGCAACGTCTGGCTGCACTGGGCGTGACACGGGTATATGGCGGCGACTTCTGCACCGTCATCGACCGTGAGCGCTTCTTCTCCTATCGCCGCGACAAGAGCACCGGCCGCATGGCCAGCCTGATCTGGCTGCAGCCACAAGACTGATCCTCTTCATCTGCTCGCCAACCAACGGCAGCCCGCATCCACGACGATGCCGGCTGCCGTTTTGCCTTGCCACGTTGGCACTGCACTTGGTCTTTTTCATGAAACGTCACCAAACTTTCATGCCAAGGGCGTAGCGGCTGCGCAACACCGGCAAAACACCAGATATTGTGGCGTCGCTGCATCACCACCCAGATGCTTGTCTTTGCTGGGTTTCCTGGCCGCACCCCGGGCAGGTCGCGCCGCCCCAAAAAATTCCTATCGCCCTGCAAGCCTTATCTGGCGTGGATTTCACATTTTCCAGCGCACTGTCAAGACTTGCCCCAACGGGAACAGAACACTAGAATTTGGGCCATTCAAGCAGTGTAAACATATATATTGTGTTTATTCACAAGGCACACACAGCTTTTCAACAGACTTGTCCACAGCCCGTATCCAGCCGCACCGCGGCCGTACCGGCCAAGACGCAAACCACCCAAAGAGGGCTCCATGCAACTGACCACCTTTGAAGGGCAAACCGCCGCCGAACTCGGCCGTGCCGCCGCCCCCCAGGCCGACTTCAGCCACTACAAGACCATTCGTCGCAATGGCGCCGTCGTGGCTTTCGAGCCGGTCAAGATCTCCATCGCCATGACCAAGGCATTCCTGGCCGTGATGGGGCATCAAGGCGCCACCTCCGCCAGCATTCGTGACAAGGTGGCCCAACTGACCGAACAGGTGGTCAACGCCCTGATGCGTCGCAAGCCGGAAGGCGGCGCCATCCATATCGAAGACATCCAGGACCAGGTGGAACTGTCGCTGATGCGCTTTGGCGAACACGATGTGGCCCGTGCCTACGTGCTGTACCGCGAACAGCGCTCGCAAGAACGCGCCGCCCGCGGCGAAGCCCTGACCCAGATCCAGATCAACGTCATCCGCAAGGATGGCCGCAAACAGCCGCTGGACATCGCCCGCCTGCGCGCAGGCATTGAATCCGCCGCCCAGGGCCTGGCTGGTATCGACATCGATGCCATCCTGTCCGAGACCCTGAAAAACATTTACGACGGCGTGCCGCTGGACGAAGTGAACAAGTCCGCCATTCTGGCCGCCCGTTCCATGATCGAGCAGGACCCGGCCTACGACTACGTCACCGCCCGCCTGCTGATGGACAGCATCCGTCTGGAAATCATGGATGAATCGGTCAGCCAGGAGGAAATGGCCGACCGCTATGCGGAATACTTCCCGCAATTCATCAAGAAAGGCATTCAGGCCGAACTGCTGGACGAAAAACTGGCTGAATTCGACCTGAAAAAACTGGGTGCCGCCCTGGACGCCAAGCGCGACCTGAAATTCGGCTACCTGGGCCTGCAAACCCTGTTCGATCGCTACTTCCTGCACATCGACGGCACCCGCATCGAAATGCCGCAGGCTTTCTACATGCGTGTCGCCATGGGCCTGGCGCTGAACGAAGTGAACCGCGAAGCCCGTGCCATCGAGTTCTACAACGTGCTGTCCAGCTTCGACTTCATGTCGTCCACTCCGACGCTGTTCAACTCCGGCAGCCGTCGCAGCCAGCTGTCGAGCTGCTACCTGACCACCATTGCCGATGATCTGGATGGCATTTACGAAGGCCTGAAGGAAAACGCCCTACTGTCCAAGTTTGCCGGCGGCCTGGGCAATGACTGGACCCCGGTGCGCGCCATGGGCTCCCATATCAAGGGCACCAACGGCAAGTCGCAAGGCATCGTCCCCTTCCTGAAAGTGGTGAACGACACCGCCGTGGCCGTCAACCAGGGCGGCAAGCGCAAGGGCGCGGTATGCGCCTACCTGGAAACCTGGCACGCCGATGTGGAAGAGTTCCTGGAACTGCGCAAGAACACCGGCGACGACCGCCGCCGTACCCACGACATGAACACCGCCAACTGGATTCCGGACCTGTTCATGAAGCGCGTGATGGAAGGCGCGGAATGGAGCTTGTTCTCCCCGTCCGAAACCCCGGATCTGCACGAGCTGTACGGCGCCGCCTTCGAGAAGCGCTACAAGGAATACGAAGCCCGTGGTGAGCGCGGCGAAATGAAGGTGTACAAGCGCATCCCGGCCCTGAGCCTGTGGCGCAAGATGCTGACCATGCTGTTTGAAACCGGTCACCCCTGGGTCACCTTCAAGGACCCGTGCAATATCCGCAGCCCGCAGCAACACATGGGCGTGGTACACAGCTCCAACCTGTGCACCGAAATCACCCTCAATACCAATGAGGATGAAATCGCCGTGTGCAATCTGGGCTCGGTCAACCTGGCTGCCCACCTGGGCGCAGATGGCAAGCTGGATGCCGAAAAGCTGCAACGCACCATCCGCATCGCCCTGCGCATGCTGGACAACGTGATCGACATCAACTTCTACCCGGTGAAGAAGGCACGCAACTCCAATCTGAAGCACCGTCCGGTAGGCATGGGCATCATGGGCTTCCAGGACTGCCTGCACATCAAGCGCGTACCGTACGCCTCGCAGGAAGCCGTGGAATTTGCCGATGAATCCATGGAACTGGTGGCCTACTACGCCTACTGGGCCGGCACCGAACTGGCAGAAGAACGTGGCCGCTACCCGTCGTACAAGGGCAGCCTGTGGGATCGCGGCCTGCTGCCGCAAGACAGCATCAACCTGCTGGCAGCCGAACGCGGCGGCTATCTGGAAATGGACCGTACCGAGCGACTGGACTGGAACGCCCTGCGCGAACGCATCAAGCAGCACGGCATGCGCAACTCCAACACCCTGGCCATCGCCCCGACCGCAACCATCGCCAACATCATTGGCGTGTCTGCCTCCATCGAGCCGACCTACCAGAACCTGTTCGTCAAATCCAATCTGTCCGGCGAATTCACCGTCACCAACGAATACCTGGTGCGTGATCTGAAAAAAGCCGGCCTGTGGGACGAAGTGATGGTGGCCGACCTCAAGTACTTCGACGGCAGCCTGGGCCCGATCGACCGCATCCCGGCCGAGCTGAAAGCCATCTACGCCACCGCCTTCGAAATCGACCCGAAATGGCTGGTGGAAGCGGCATCGCGTCGTCAGAAATGGATCGACCAGGCTCAATCGCTCAACCTGTACATGGCAGGCGCATCCGGCAAGAAACTGGACGATCTGTACAAGCTGGCCTGGATTCGCGGCGTGAAGACCACCTACTACCTGCGCACCCTGGCAGCCTCCAGCGCCGAGAAATCCACCGGCAAGGGCGGCGAGCTGAACGCAGTGGCCAGTGGCCTGAACCCGGCTTACAACGCCGCAGCCGAACAAGCCGCACCGGCTGCCGTGGTGGACAACACCCCGGCCACCGACGCCAAGTTCTGCAGCATTGACAATCCGGATTGCGAGGCTTGCCAGTAAGCAGGCGAGCAAGACGGATTGACGCGAAGCGACAACCCGGACCCCCGTCGCACTGCGGCGGGGTAGCTTGAAAAGCTGGCGAAGCTTGCCAGTAAGGCAAGCGGATGGATTGATGCGAAGCAACAATCCGGACGACACCGGAGCAAAGCGACGGTGTCCAGCCCACAGGGCGTGCGAAGCCTGCCAATAAGCAGGCAAGCAAGACGGATTGACGCGAAGTAACAACCCGCCCCCCGTCGCACTGCGGCGGGGACAGGCCGCTCACACGGTCAGCCCATTTCCAAACCGCTTGCCCGCAGGCGGTTTCAGAATGGGGAAGTGCCAGCAAACAACAACGTGCAGCCCGCCAGAGGCCAGCCGTGATCTGAACAATAAAAGCCCATCCGGCCACCAACAATCAGAGATGCCCATGACACTTCAGCAGTTTTTCGAGCAGTACAGCAAGGCCTACTCGGCGCTGGATGCCCGAGCGGTCTCTGCCATGTTCACCCGCCCCTTTACCGCGGTACACCATGGCCAGATCGCCACCTTCGGCATCGACGAAGAAGAAGCCCTATACCAGGCCACACTCGGCATTCTGGAGTACTACCGCAGTCAGGGCGTCAGCAGCGCCAGCTGCCATGTCGCGGAAATTCTGCCCTTTGGCAGTGATCTGGCCAGCGTCAAGGTGCGCTGGACCGCCATGCGCCACAATGCCGAGCCCTGGCTGTTTACCACCGGCTACCACCTGAAACGGGAACGCGGTGAATGGCGCATCTATGGCCTGGCACAATTTGAAGAACACAGTCATCCGGCCCATTAAGCCGGAACGGCTTCTCAAACCGGTTGGCCGCAGCCGGTTTCGGAAGACAGAACCACCCACGGGGAGAACGGCATGAGCACCACCCTCTTCTGCACCGCCAGTCGCGCGGCACAGCATCCGCAGCAGGACCGCTACCGCAAGCTCGGCCTGGTGCTGATCGACCTGCCACCGGCATTGCGTGATGCGCCCGCCACTCCCCGCACCGCCATCCGCATCATGCGCCAGAGCGCGATGACGCTGGAGCAAGCCGCCTGTAACCCGGCCGGCAGCACCACCGTCCACGCCGCGCAGATCAGCCAAACCATCCAGCAGGACGCGCCATTGGGCGTGGCCGGCAAATAAACACGGAGAATCCAATACATGTTGAGCTTTGACGATACCCCAGTACAAAAACCGGCCGTAGCTCCTACCGACAGCAACAGCGCCGGCCGCGTCAACGCCGTGGACAAGAAGGTCATCAACGGCACCACCGACGTTAACCAGCTGGTGCCGTTCAAGCACAAATGGGCCTGGGAAAAATACCTGGCGCAATGTGCCAACCACTGGATGCCGCAAGAAGTGAACATGCAGCGCGACATCGAGCAGTGGAAAACCGGCCAGCTGTCCGAAGACGAAATGCGCATCGTCAAGCGCAACCTGGGTTTCTTTGTGACCGCCGACAGCCTGG
>JAFANL010000096.1 GCA_019232735.1 Aquitalea sp.
CCAGTTCGCCCAGCTCTTTCAGCAGTACGGCCAGATTGCATTTGATATTGCTGGAAGTGGAGTTGATTGCGGCGGCGGCCAGGTAATCTTCCAGTGCTTGCGGATACTGTTTCAGCCGCATCTGGGCGGTGCCGCGGTTGAACAGCGCCTGCCAGTCTGCTGCATCGAGGCGCAGGCACTCGCTGAAGGCGGTAATGGCTTGCTGGTGTTCACCCGCCGCCGCCAGGCGATTACCCCGTTGAAACGCGCTTTCTTGCATGCTCATCCTTTCAGCTGGCGCTGTGCTGCAGCATGGCTTGCAGGGCAGCTTCATCCAGTATGGTGACGCCCAGTTCTTCCGCCTTGGCCAGCTTGCTTCCTGCTTCGGCACCGGCAACCACGAAATGGGTTTTTTTGGACACGCTGCCAGACACCTTGCCGCCAGCGGCTTCGATCATGGCCTTGGCCTGATCACGTGACAAGCTGGGTAGCGTGCCGGTCAAGACGAAGGTCTTGCCGTCAAACAACGGGTGGCTGCTGCTGGTGTCTTGCGGCAGGTTTGCCAGGATTTCGCTACGCAGACTGGCCAATTGCTGCAGGCGGTGGCGCTGTTCCGGTATATCCAGCCAATCGGCCAGCGCGTTGACGACCTCGGCCGGCAGTTGCAATAACAGC
Source organism: Aquitalea sp. (assembly GCA_019232735.1). Taxonomy (GTDB): domain Bacteria; phylum Pseudomonadota; class Gammaproteobacteria; order Burkholderiales; family Chromobacteriaceae; genus Aquitalea. The sequence continues at coordinate 655 of JAFANL010000096.1, forward strand.
AGTTGCCGGCGTTCCATGCGGGCAAGTTGTTCCAGTCCGCTGATTTGCGCCGCCAGTTGCTGGCTGCGCACTTCGGTCAGACGGGGGATATCGAGTCGTGCCAGCAGGGTGGCGGTTTCCAGTCGTTCGGCCAGTTTGGGCGAGGGCCGGTGCTCGTCTGCAGCGGCCACATACTGTAGCAGGGCGTCCAGCGCCGCTGCATTATTGGCTTCGGCGAAAAACTCGGCCAGGGACTGTGCCACCACACCGCCAATATCCGGCAGGGCAGCAAACAGGGCGGCAGGGGCGCGGCGGATCAGGGCCAGCGAGCCCAGCCAGTCGGCCAGTGTCTTGGCCGTGGATTCACCCACATGGCGGATGCCCAGCGCAAACAGCAGGCGTGCCAGTGCCGGAGTGCGGCTGGCTGCGATGGCCTGCAGCAGATTTTCGGCCCATTTGCTGGCCACCTTGCCGGCCTTGACGGTTTCCGGTGTCACGCCTTCATCTTCGTCGGCCCGGCGTTTCATTTCCAGCAGATCATCCAGCGTCAGCCGGTACAGGTCTGCCACGCTGTGCACATAGCCATACTCCACCAGTTTGTCGATATAACGCTCGCCCAGCCCGTCGATATCCATCATGCGGCGGCCGGCAAAATGCTGGATGGCCTGGCTGCGCTGGGCGCGACAGGATAGCCCACCGGAGCAGCGGGCAATGGCTTCGCCTTCTTCGCGCACGATGTGGCTGCCGCAAACCGGGCATTGTGTTGGCAGACGGTAGGCCGGATAGAGGGCTTCCTCACCCTGGCTGAACAAGTCACCCCCTGCGGCTGGCTGCATGGGACGGCGTTCCAGCACCACGGACACCACTTCCGGAATCACATCACCGGCGCGGCGCACGATGACCGTATCGCCCACGCGCACGTCCTTGCGCCGTACCTCGTCTTCATTGTGCAGGGTGGCATTGGTGACGGTGACGCCGCCGACAAACACTGCTTGCAGGCGCGCCACCGGGGTGATGGCACCGGTACGGCCCACCTGCTCCTCGATGGCCTCGACCAGAGTCAGAGCCTCTTCGGCGGGAAATTTATGCGCAATGGCCCAGCGCGGAGCGCGTGACACAAAGCCCAATTCTTCCTGCAGGGTGCGGTTGTCCACCTTGTACACCACGCCATCGATTTCGAAGGGCAGGCCGGCCCGGCGCTGCAGCACGCTTTCGTAATAGGCAGCCAGGCCATCGGCGCCGCTGACAACTGGGCGCAGGTCGTCATTGACGACGGGGAAGCCGAGTTGTTGCAGCCAGTCCATCTCTCCTGCATGGGTGGCAGGCCAGAGCGCGCCTTCTACCTGGGCAATGGCATAGGCGTAGAAGGAAAGGCGGCGCTGTGCGGTAATGCGTGAGTCCAGCTGGCGCAGGCTGCCGGCTGCGGCATTGCGCGGGTTGGCGAAGGTTTTGTCACCGCGCTGCAATTGCTCGGCATTCAGGCGTTCGAAATCCCGTTTAAGCATCACGACTTCACC
>JAFANL010000117.1 GCA_019232735.1 Aquitalea sp.
AAGGGCGAGTGGATCAAGCCGGGCGCGGTGGTGATCGACGTGGGCATCAACCGGCTGGACTCCGGCAAGCTGTGCGGCGACGTGGAATTCGACGTCGCGCGCGAGCGGGCCGGCTTCATCACCCCGGTGCCGGGCGGCGTGGGGCCGATGACGGTGGCGACGCTGTTGCAGAATACGCTGGATTCCGCCAATCTGAACGCCTGAGCCGAACGCCGCCCGAGCGGCGGCCGCCAGCCAGTTCGCCACAGCCGCCGCCGCGCCGGGCTGTGGCGATTTTGTTTTCCGCGGCGGCGGCTTGACCGCGTCATGCCGCGCGCGAATTTGCAGACAGCCGTCCGCGGCTGTTTTAGTATCATGTAAAACTAATTTACGGATTTGCTTCATGAGTCACGACAAGCACTCGGCGACGCTGTTGATCAGCGCGCCGGACAAGAAGGGCCTGGTAGCGGCCATCGCCAATTTCCTGATGACCTACAACGCCAACATCATGCATGCGGACCAGCATCAGGACACCAGCGAAAACCTGTTCCTGATGCGGGTGCAGTGGGATCTGGACGGATTCACGCTGCCGATGGACAGTTTCGCCGCCGCGTTCCAGCCCATCGCCGACGAGCACGGCATGAACTGGAAGGTGTCGCTGTCCGCGCGCAAGCCGCGGATGGCCATCTTCGTATCCCAGTACGAGCATTGCCTGGTGGACCTGATGCACCGCTGGCGCATCGGCGAGCTGGATTGCGACATCCCGCTGGTGATCTCCAATCATGAAACCTGCCGCCGCCTGGTGGAATTCAACGGCATTCCCTTCCATGTGATCAAGGTCACCAAGGACAACAAGGCCGAGGCCGAGGCCGAGCAGTTCCGCCTGCTGGAAGAGGCCGGCGTCGATTTCATCGTGCTGGCCCGTTATATGCAGGTCTTGTCCGGCGAGTTCGTCAAGCGCTATCCGGATCGCGTCATCAATATCCACCACAGCTTCCTGCCGGCTTTCGACGGTGCCAAGCCTTATCATCGCGCCTTTGCCCGCGGGGTGAAGCTGATTGGTGCCACCAGCCACTATGTGACCGAGGATCTGGACGAAGGCCCGATCATCGAGCAGGAAGTGACCCGCATTTCGCACCGTGATGATGTGGAAGACCTGATCCAGAAAGGTCGCGACCTGGAAAAGGTGGTGTTGTCCCGTGCCGTACGCTGGCATCTGGACGATCGCATCCTGTCCTACAGCAATAAAACCGTCATTTTCGACTGAGCCGGCATCATGCACCGCCTGATAGATGATCTGATTGGCCTGCTGCGCTTTCGCGTCGGCCCGCTGCAGCAATACCAGTACCCGCGCTGGGTGCCGGTGTTGTTGCTGACCGTGCTGGGTCTGGTGGCCAGCGGTGGCACCGAGGATCTGGGCAACAATATTGTTGGCCGCATCCTGTTCATGCTGCTGTTTACCTGGCTGGAAACCCTGCTGTTCACCCAGTTCATGACCATCTGGCTGCGGCTGGCCAAGTGGCAGCCGGACGGCTCGCTGTTCGGGTTGATCGTGCTGGCCAACAGCCTGCAGTTTATCGAGCCGCTGACCAGCTGGCTGCCGGATGACGCGGCCATGGGGGCCGACCTGGCCTTGTCGCTGCTGACCATCGTCTTGCTGGTTAACAGTCTGGCGGTGGTGTCGGGCGTGCGGCGGATGCGGGTATTGCTGGGGGTGATGTTGTTTGCCCCGGTGGCCATGCTGACGCTGGCCATTTCCCTGCAGCTGTCCAGCTCGCAAGGCTGGGTCACCATCCCGCCGGACATGCTGGGAGTCGGTGAGGCCACTGCACCGGTCACGGATGCGCCGGCAACTGGTGCCGGCAAGAGCGATCTGTAAACATCCGCGCTTGGTTAGGCAGTGATAAGGGCAGCCCGCGGGCTGCCCTTGTTACGTGGCAAGACTAGTCTGACAGCTGTGGGAAATGCAGGCGGTACAGGCCATGTCGTGCCGCCTGTTCGTGGTTGTACGCCACCTGGAAGGCAATTTCATCCTGGAAGGGCGGGGCGATGATCTGCATGCCGGTGGGCACGCCGTTGGCAGCCAGCCCGGTGGGGACCGACAGTGCCGGGTAGCGACTGAGCAGATTGAATGGCGGCGTAGCCGCCCAGCCCAGATAGCTGTCCACGGCCACCCCGTCTATCTGCACGCTGGGGTGCTGCGTCGGGTCCAGATCCGCCTCCAGCTCGGTGGTGAAACTGGTCGGGCACAAGAAGGCCTGATAACCCTGGCTCCATACTTTCTGCTGCATGTCCTGATGCAGCTGCCCCGCCAGTTCCGCTGCCCGGGATACCGAGGCCGGCTTGCCGCGAAAATCACGCCATAGCTGTTGTACATAGCTGTTCAGCTGGGAATAGGCACTATCCGGTAGTTCTTGCAGGTATTCGCTGAAAAACAGCCCGAAGATGCCCTCCAGCAAGACCTGTGAGATTTCCAGCATGTCCCAGCGGATATCCACCTGTTCCACCACCGCACCGCGCCGGTGCAGCCCCTCCACCGCCAGTTCCAGATTGCGCCGTACTTGCGGACATACTGCCGGGCTGCCCAGTGTGGGATGCCAGGCAATCTTCCAGCCGCTCAGGTCTGCATACTGGCTGGGCAGGGGCTGGTAAGGCAGGGTGGCGTAACTGTCCGGATGCGGGCCGGACAAGATGTTCTGCATCAGCACCAGATCATCGAAATGGCGAGCCAGCGGGCCTTCTGCGGCAAAGGCAAACAGTTCTTCACCCGCGGCGCTGGGCAGGCGGCCAAACGGCGGCTTGTAGCCATACAAGCCTTGAAAGGCTGCCGGCAGACGGGTGGAGCCGGCCATGTCACTGCCGGTTGCCAACGGGGCCAGGCCGGCGGCCAGGGCTGCGGCACTGCCGCCACTGGAGCCGGAACAGGTATAGCGCGGGTTCCACGGATTGCGCGTGACCCCCCAGCGGCGGGTCCAGGTCTGACCCAGGCAGCAGAATTCCGGATTGGTGGTTTGCAGGTGCAAAATGGCACCGGCCTGTACCAGCTTGTCGATGATGGGGTGGTTGCGGGTGGGGATATAGTCGTCGATGGCCAGTGAGCCGACAGTATTGGGCCAGCCGGCGACATCGGTTTCCTCCTTGACTGCGACCGGGATGCCTTCCAGCGGGCGCGCCGTGCCCTGGCGGTAGCGTTCGGCCGCCTGCTCTGCCTGGCGCATGGCGCTGTCGTACTGGATACGGGTGGTGGCGTTGATGGTTTCTTGTTGCCGCTGGGCCCGCTCCAGCAAGGCTTGCATCAGGGTAACCGGCGACAGGCTGCCGTTGCGGAACTGGCGTAGCGCATCGCTGGCCGACAGATAGTACAAATCTTGTTTCATGAGATGGCTTTCTGGTTAGAAACTGTAGACGGCCTGGGCGCTCAGCACGTCGTTGTGCTTGCCGTTGCCGCCGCTGCTGTTGTCAAAGGTGGCCTGGCTGGAAATGTCGTGGCGGTACTCCAGCTTGAATTGCAGCTGCTCGCTGGGGTAGAACAGCAAGGCGGCGGTCAGGTCTTGCCGCTTGGCACCACTACAGCCAGCCGCGCCATTGGCTGCGACACAGGCCGGATCGCTGCCAAAGCCGTTGTTGCCATCGTTGCCGGCATTACCCAGCGCCAGATTGGGGTTGCCTCCGCCATTTTTGCTGTTGTCCAGATAGTCGTAGCGCAGCGTCCAGCCCATCTTGCCCAGCCAGGTGGAGTCGAAGCGGTGATGCCGCAGCAAGGAGAAGCCCCACCATTGGGCGCGTCCGCCATTGAGTGCGCTGCCGCCGGCGCTGCCGAAATCGAGCTGGGCATTGCTGACATCGTTGAGTGCGTTGTTGCTGATATCCAGCTCGGTGTAGAACACCGGCTGGAAGGCGGCGGCATTGCCGCTGTAGTTGGCGGCAGTGCCGCGACCGATCAGGCCGGACCAGCCGATATCGATGTTGTTGGTGTACTGGTAATCCATGCGCCAGCTGAACGATGGCGTGTTGTTGTGGCTCTGTCCTACCTGGGCAACTTCGGTGCGGCCGGCTTCATTGCCCAGCATGCCTTTCCACAACCACTGACCGGAAATCCACTGCGCGCCGCCACCGACAAAGAAGGCCGGCTCGCTGAAGTCGTACAGCAGATTGTGTGTAATGGTCAGCGTTTGCGGGCTGGTGGCGTATTCATAGCCGGCAAAAGAGGGAATCTGTCCGGCAAACACCTGCCAGTGCTGATCGAGCGGAATCACCAGCTGGGCGCTGTTGATGATGCTGTCGTTGGCGGCGCTGGCATTCCAGGAGGTGGTGACCCCGCTGCCACGATTGGGCTGGAGGGTGACTTCGGCATAGGGTGCCATCGGACCGTTGCCGAAGCTTTTCTTGATGTCCAGATACACATCGCCCAGATTGGCGCTGTCATAAGCATAGTGTGCATCGTTGTTGACGAAGCTGAAGCCGCTGCGGTGCTGCATGCGATTGAACACGTAAAGCGGGTCCAGATAGCCACTGATGGACAGATTGGCCAGCGGGCCGCTTTCGGCGGCATCGCTCAGTTTGTCCAGCTTCAATTCCATATTGCTCAGGCGTTGGCGTGTATTGCCGGCCGCATCGTCCTCGGCGCTCGCTGCTTGGGCTGCCGATGCGGCTTGCAGCTGCTGTTGCAGTTGCTGCAATTGCTGTTGCATGGCGCTGATGCTGGCTTTGAGTGTTTCCAGCTCGTCGGCCTGCGCCAGTAGCGGCAGGCAGCCCAGCAGGCCGGCTCCCAGCCAGCAGGTGGTGATGGTGCGCATGGTGTTCCCCCTGAATGTTCCGGCTTAGCGCCCGGTCTTGAAATTGGCCCACAGGCGGTTGAGCTGGCGCATCATCTCGGGTGGCAGGCCTTGTACCGCGGTCAGGCGTTGCAGGGTGGCGCTATCGGGATTGACCACGGGGTCGTCACGAATCTCGGCCTTGACCTGGGCATTGGCCGGCTTGTTGGCACTCAGATAGAAGGTGGTGTTGCTGATGTCGGCGTGAACTTCCGGTTTTTCGATGTAATTGAGCCACTTGTAGGCGGCATTCAGATTGGGCGCATCCTTGGGGATGGTCATCACATCGAACCAGATCACCGAGCCTTCCTTGGGAATGATGTAGTCGATCTGGAAGGATTTCTTGCTGCTGCGGGCCTGCAGCCTGGCCTGCTGCACATCGCCGGACCAGCCGATGGCGATGCACAGGTCGCCCAGTGCCAGATCGCTGACATAGCTGTTGCTGTTGAACTGGGTGATGTAGGGGCGAATGCCCTTGAGCAGTTCAAAGGCTTCCTGCAAGTCCTTGCTGCTGGCCTTGTTGATGTCCTTGTGCAGATAGCGCAGGGCGATGGAGGCCACGTCAGCCGGGGAATCCAGCATGCCCACGCCACAGCCCTGCAGCCGCGACAAATATTGCGGGTTCAGCAGTACGGCCCAGCTGTCCAGCGGCGCAGCCGGTCCCAGCAGCTGGCGGGCCTTGCTGTTGATGGCCAGCCCGGTAGTGCCCCAGGTCCAGGGGATGGCATACTGGTTGCCCGGGTCCACGCTCTCCAGCTTTTGCATCAGCTGCGGGTCAAGATTCTTCCAGTTGGGCAGCCGGCTCTTGTCCAGCTTCTGGTACAGCCCGGCCTGCAACTGGTTGCGCAGGAAGCCGGAGGAGGGCACCACCACGTCGTAGGCAGAGTGCCCCACCAGCATCTTGGCTTGCAGGGTTTCCTCGCTGTCGAAGGGGTCGTAGCGTACCTTGATGCCGGTTTCCTTTTCAAAACCGCTGACTGTGTTTTTACCGGCATAATCTGCCCAGTTGAAGAAATTGAGCGTTTCAGTGGCCGAGGTGCTGCCGGCACTCAGGGTGCAGGCGGCGATGAAGAGTGCGTGTGGCAAAATGGCGTGCGACATGTTGGCTCCATGACAGCTTGATGACAGGGCTACTGTCGCAGAGCGGAGCGGCGCTGGCTGTCCCTGCTTGGGGGGACAAGAACAACAAGCCGATAGGGGAAGGACAAGGGATGGCGGGCGTGTTGCAGATACCACTGGATACCGCGGCGGAGCTGGTCAGCAGTCTGGGCGGTGCGGATTTTCCACAGCAGCTGTGGCAATGGTTGCATGCCCAGATTCCGCTGTGTCACCTGAGCGCTGCCCGCTTCAATCAGCGCGGAGCGGATGCAGTGGTGCAGTCGGTGGACTGGCTGTTTTCCCGCAGCGAGGATGGTGCGCAGGACAGTGAGCCGGCGTTGCTGAGCTATCTGGAAAAGCACTGGCGACAGGACCCGTTGCTGTCGCACATCACGCCCTTGCAGGACCCGCAACTGGTGTTGATTCGCCACGAGGACATCGCGGCGCAGGAGTATGTCGATGATGTGTTCCGTCGCCACCAGATCAGTGCTGAGTGCAATCTGCTGGGGCGGGCGGCCGATGGTGTCTATGCCCTGGCATTGTACCGACATCGTGGCCAGCCGCCATTTGCACTGGAGGAGCTGGCCTTGTTGCGCCGGCTGGTGGTTTTACTGCTGCCACTGCTGGTGCAGCATGCCCGTCTGACGGTATCGCTGCGCCGCTCTCACTTGCCATCCTTGCCGCATCTGTTTGACAGGCGGCTGGCAACCAGCGGCATACGGCTGTCGCCACGTGAGCAGGCGATTTGCCACTGTCTGCTGCAGGGCATGTCGGCACAGACGGCGGCCGGACAGATGGGGGTCAAGGAGTCCAGCTGCAAAACCTATATTGATCGCGCTTTTCTCAAGCTGGGCGTCAAAAGCAAGGCCCAGCTATATGGCTGGTGCCTGGCCTGCGCGTAAGCGTCAGGGTTCTTCGGCGGGCGGACTGGCCAGCAAGGCGTTCAGGGCCTGATGGAAGGCCTGCTTCTGCATGGGACTGTGCAGCTGGCCGTGGTAGCGGCCATCAACAAACAAGAGCAGGGTGGGGAGATGGAAGATGTCGAACTGATGGGCCAGGGCCATGCTTTGTTGCACGTCGACATAAGCCCGTCGTTGCAGCAGCGGATGTCTGTCATCCTGCAGCCATTGCCGCCAGGCACGGCAGGCCGCACAGCCTGGCTGGCCAAACAGCACTAGCGTGACGCCGGGCAGGGTGGGCAAGCGGTGGTGAAAGTCGAACTCGTTCAGTAGCAGCCAGCCGGCAGCAGGGTCAGCCAGCATGCTGCTTCAGTCCACCTTGGCGATATAGCGTGCCAAACCCAGAATGGCGCGCAATGCCTGCCCCTTGGCGGTTTCCTCATTGCGCAGCCGTGCATAGCGACGCAGGATGGCACGGCCTTCCACGAACAGGTCGACGTCGGTATCCGGTGAGGACACCAGGGCGATGCGTTCGATTTCGCCTTGCGGCTTGGGTTGACCTTGCGCGATGCACAAGTACACCTTGTGGGCATTGTGCGGGGTGATGTGGTCAAACAGGTAAAGCATGGAATTGATGCGCAGGCCTGTTTCCTCGCGGATCTCGCGAATCAGCGCCTGAGAGCGCAACTCGCCGCGGCTGGCCTTGCCGCCGGGCAGGTTGTAGCGGGCACCACGCGCGGCGGTCACCAGTACCCCGTCCGGCAATTCGATAATGGCAGTAGCACGTCTGGCCAGATCCGCAGGCAGGCGTTGATCCGGCTTTTTGTCGTCCAAAGTTCTCATACGTCCCGATATTACAGATACGGGCCGCAAATGGCGGCCCTTTTCTGCAATCTATTCTAATTCAACGGGAAGGCAGCGACAAACAGTCAATGCGGCTTTATGCCAGACAATAGCTAAATGACTGAGGAATATACCTAATATTGTCGATTGATTTAAGATAATTGGAAAACATTTTAAATCAAATGAATTTGGCAAGCAGGCCACCAAGCCCGACCACCAGACAGTAAAGACCAAACGGGCGCAGCGATTCGAATTCGGTCTTCTTGAAATAACGCATCAGAAACCAGGTGCTGGCATAAGCACACAGGCCGGAAAGAGCCGCGCAGCTGAACAGCAGGCCCCAGGGCTGGGCGTGGCTGGTGTGCAGCAGTTTGGGCACTTCCAGCAGGCCGGCCGCGGTGATGATGGGCGTGGCCAGCAGGAAGGAGAAGCGGGCCGCCGACGCATGATCCAGACCATGGGCCAGACCGCTGATCAGGCTGATGCCGGAGCGGGAAATACCAGGCAGCAAGGCCAAGGCCTGGCCGGTGCCGATCTTGATCGCGCCCACCACGCTCAGTTCATCCAGATTCTTGTGTGCCTTGCGCTGGCCCAGGCGTTCGCCCCACAGCAGCAGCAGACCATTGATGGCCAGGAACACCAGCACGGCGGTGGCGCTACTGAACAGCACGCGCAATTGTTTTTCCAGCAGCAGACCCAGCAGGCCGGCAGGGAT
>JAFANL010000027.1 GCA_019232735.1 Aquitalea sp.
CTGGACAATCTGCAAACCGCCATCCCGGAAGAGTGGCTGCGCAAACAGATTGAAAAATTTCTCAGCGAGGAAGAAAAGCAACAGCTGCAGGCACTGGGCTGGGACAAGCTGATGGACACGCTGCGCCAAAGGCTGGAAGAACAAAAGGAACGCCATCAGGGTGGCAACAAATGGATAGGCACCGGCGGCACCAGCCCGTTTGGTGCCCATGGCTATCATCCGGAAGGCATACGCATTGGCCAGGATGGCTCACGTCACCGCCGGGCGGTGAAGGTGTGGGATCAGCGCGAATTCCGCAATCTGGACAATGCCGCCGAACTGGGTAGCCGCAACATGAAGCTGGCCTTGCGCCGGCTGCGTGAGTTTGCCCGCGACGGCGCGGAGGAAGTGCTGGATCTGGATGCCACCATTGCTGCCACGGCACGCAATGCCGGCCTGCTAGACCTGAAGATGGTGCGTGAACTGCGCAATACCGTGAAGGTATTGGTGCTGTTTGATGTCGGCGGCTCGATGGACGACCACATCAAGGCCGTGGAGGAGCTGTTTTCCGCCGTCAAAAGCGAATTCAAGCATCTGGAATATTACTATTTCCACAACTGCGTCTATGAAACGGTATGGCAGGACAATCGCCGTCGTCACAGCAGCGGCCTGCCCACCTGGGACCTGATCCACACCTTTGGCAGCGATTACAAGCTGATCTTTGTTGGCGATGCCACCATGAGCCCCTATGAAATCAGCTATCCCGGGGGCAGTGTGGAGCACATGAATCCGGAGTCCGGCGAAGTGTGGCTGCACAGGCTGCTGGGCCAGTTCCGCCATGCGGTGTGGCTCAATCCGGTTGCCGAGCAGTACTGGGGCTACACCCCGTCCTTGCAGATGGTGCGCCAGTTACTGGGAGAGCGCATGTTCCCGCTGACGCTGGATGGCGTGGACCGCGCCATGCGCGCCCTGAAACAGGGCGCTGCCCGTCCACTGGCCACGGGCTAGTTTTCCGCCGCAGGAAATGGCTGGCCATTGCCATCAAAAGCCCGCACCCTGTCCCGCCCGGCCAGTTTGGCCTCATACAGCGCCTGATCGGCTAATGCCAGTGCCACGCTGGCCTCTTGCTGGCCGCGGGCAAAGCTGCTGACCCCGATGCTGACCGAGACCTGCAGGGCCACTTCGCCCAGTCCGACAACATGTGCCTTTACCGCCTCCCGCAAACGTTCCGCCAGCGCCAGCGCCCCGGCCATGCCACAGCCGGGTAGCAGGACGGCAAATTCCTCCCCTCCCAGCCGTCCCAGCACATCCACCTTGCGAACCACTTGCTGACAGATGGCAGCAAAGTCGCTCAGCACGCGGTCGCCCATGGCGTGGCCCCAGCTATCGTTCACCCGCTTGAAATGGTCGATATCCATCATCAGCACCGCAACCGGATTGCTGAAGCGCTGGTAGCGGACAAATTCATCCTCCAGCTTGCCCATGAAACTGCGCCGGTTGGCGATGCCGGTGAGCGCATCGGTGGTAGCCAACTGGCGCAATTCTTCCTCCTGCCGCTTGCGGTTGCTGATATCGCGATACACCCACAACACGCTGCGCAAGCGGCCTTCAATGAAAATCGGCACATGGTCACGTTCCAGCATGCGCCCGTCGGCCAGTTTCCACTCTTCCCCCAGCACCACTTCCCGCGAGCGCTGCAACTCCTCCAGCCTTTGCATCAGCCGTACCGGCTCGGCAAAACCCTGTGCCGCCTCGGCCGCCACGTGCAGGCGGCTATCCGACTTGAGTTCCTCCGGGGTGCGCGTCGGCAAGAACATCTCGCAATACTGGTGATTCACCAGTACCACATCGCCGTTCTGGTCTTCCAGCAACATGGCGCCATGGAAATTCTCGATGATGGCCAGCAATTGCCGCTGCAGGGTCGACAGCGCCTCTTCCGCCTGACGCCGTGCGGTGATGTCGTGGATGATGGAGAACAACAAGGTACGTCCGCCGGACTCCACCGGCGAGGAGTGCACATCCACGGTACGCATTTCGCCATTGGCCAGCCGGTGGGTAAAGGTGAAATGGTTGTGCGCCTGCTGCAAGGCCACACCCATGGTGCCGCGGATGCGTTCGGCTTCCATCTGGTTGATATTGCTCATCGGCATGCCGACCAGCTCGCTGCGGCGGTAACCGTAAAAGCGCTCCGCCGAAGAATTGGCATCCACGATGACGCCACTGGCAGGATCAACCAGAATCATCACCGCACCATGGTTCTGGAACAGCATGCGAAAGTGCGCTTCGCTGTTTTCCAGCAGTTTCTGCGCCTGCTTGTGGGTGGTGATGTCCTGCACGGTGCCGACAATGCGGCAGACATTGCCATTGCCATCCACTTCGGTGGCTTGTCCCTTGTCCAGTATCCACAGGATTTCACCACTGCGCCGAATCAGGCGGTACTGGATCTGATACTGACTGGCCTCACGCTTGAGCAGGGCACGGATATTGTGCCGCACCGTGGGCAAATCATCGGGATGCACCAGCGCCTGCCATTGCGCGGGATTATTGTGCAGCTCGTGATAGTCATAACCCAGCATGTTCACCAGTTGCTGATTGAAATCCAGTCGTCCCAGCACCACATGCCAGTCCCATAGCCCGATATTGGCACCACGCATCGCCATATCCAGCCGCTCCTGGCTTTCGCGCAGCGCCTCCTCGGTACGTTTGCGCTGGGTGATCTCCGAGATCAGGCCGTGCCAGCTCACCGACTGGTCGTCCAGCAACTCCGGTGTGGCTCGCCCCTCCACCCAGATCAGGCGGCCATCCGGCAACAGTACGCGGAATTCGCTGATCCACGGCAGCTGATAACGCAACGCAGCCTCACCCTCTTCGCGTACCCGCTGCTGATCTTCCACAAACACCCGCCGCCATACCAGGTTGGCATCCTGCTTCACCTGTTGCGGCGTCACCCCGAACAAGGTTCGCACCCCATCGCTGACATAGGAAAAGTGGCCATTGCCATGGGGATCGGACCAGAACTGGTAGATCATGCCGGGGATATTGCTGGCAATCTTGGTCAGCCTGTCCTCGACATCAACACGCCGCTGCAATCCCATGCTGTCATGGCCGGATGAAGGTCCGGGCGGGACCGCAGAGGGCACTGCTGCAGAATCATCCGCCCAGCATGCTGGTAGTGGCAGACAGGCCCCGGCTGATGACGCCTGCTCCTGCACCGCCAGCACGCAGGCCATGCTGCCATCCGCCAGCTCCAGTCTTGATACGCGCAACATCACCGGATGCGGCTGACCATCCTTGCCATGCAGGACACATTCGCCAGACTCCGCCCCGGATTGCCAGCCAAGAGCTGGCAGCGGTGCCATATCTCCATCCGGTACGGTCTCCAGCGGCATGGACTTCCGCCGTGACCATGCAGGCTCCAGCAAACCGGCCGGTATGGCCGCACCCCGCAATTCACAAGCACGGTAGCCCAGCAGACGCTCGGCAGCGGTATTAAACAGGATGATGCGTCCTGCCGCATCCAGCCCCAGCACGGGGGTATCGACAAGGTCGAGCACGGTCATCACATGGCTGACCGACCATGCCCCAACACTGGCTGGACTGGATGCGTTACAGGACGGGTTCAACGGTTTCTCCGGAGGATAAGCTTCTGCTTCATGCATTACTTTATAGATGATGTGGGGATTGTTACGCGCTACGCTATGAAATTAAGCGCTATCTCTTGAAAAAAGCAGCTGCCACCCCATTTTCAGCTTGAGCAATTGGCCAGTTGTGCCGACAATGAAATCAGAGGTCGGCAGGACAAGACCTTAATCCAGCCGAGGGAGAGCCGCCATGGAAACCGTACTGATGATCGTTCTGATCGCTGCCTTTGCCATCGTGCTGGGCATGCTGACCAGCCCTGTAGAGAAAAAGCGCGAGCTGATCCCCATCCGCATCCGTAATGACGAGCAAGTGCAACGTCGCAGGACACGTCGCTGAGCCTCGTACTCCGACCAACAAAAAAGGCAGCCTCGGCTGCCTTTTTGCATGGCCTGACCGGTATTAAAACTCCCGCTGCGGCACCAGCACAGTACGGTTGCCATTGCTTTCCATCGGGCTGACGATGCCGGCCAGTTCCATCTGCTCGATCAACCTCGCCGCCCGGTTATAACCGATGCGCAAATGACGCTGCACGGCAGAGATCGACGGCTTGCGGGTTTTCAGCACAATTTCCACGGCCTCGTCATACAGAGGGTCGGTTTCCGTGGCGGCCTGCGCCTTGGCGGTCGCCGCTGCCGACTCGTCATCCGCCTCGGACTCGCCAGTCAGCAAGCCTTCCACATAGTCCGGCTCACCCCATTGCTTGAGGAAATCCACCACCGCATGCACTTCATCATCGGTGACAAAAGCCCCATGCACCCGCTGCGGATAACCGGAACCTGGCGGCAGGAACAACATGTCGCCCTGCCCCAGCAGGCTTTCCGCCCCCATCTGGTCCAGAATGGTCCGGCTGTCGATCTTGCTGGATACCTGGAAGGCAATCCGCGTCGGGATATTGGCCTTGATCAGGCCGGTAATCACATCCACGGACGGCCGCTGGGTGGCCAGGATCAAGTGGATACCGGCAGCGCGGGCTTTTTGAGCCAGACGGGCGATCAGCTCTTCGATCTTCTTGCCAGCCACCATCATCAGGTCGGCAAATTCATCCACCACCACCACGATGAAGGGCAGATTGTTCAGCGGCTCCGGGGTTTCCGGCGTCAGACTGAAAGGATTGCTCAGGCGGCGGCCAGCCTGTTCGGCTTCGCGCACCTTGTCGTTGTAGCCGGCCAGATTACGCACACCCAGCGCACTCATCAGCCGGTAACGCCGCTCCATCTCGCCCACGCACCAGTTGAGCGCATTGGCGGCCAGCTTCATATCGGTCACCACCGGGGCCAGCAAATGCGGAATGTCGTTGTAGACCGACAGCTCCAGCATCTTGGGGTCGATCATGATGAAACGCACTTCATCCGGCGTCGCCTTGTACAGCATGGACAGGATCATGGCATTGACCCCTACCGACTTGCCCGAACCGGTGGTACCCGCCACCAGCAGGTGCGGAGCCTTGGCCAGATCGATGGCAACCGGCTGACCGGTAATGTCCTTGCCCAGCGCCATGGTGAGGCGCGAGGCCGGCTGCTGGAATACATCGGCGGAGAAGATTTCCGACAAGCGGATCATCTGGCGCTTGGCATTGGGCAGTTCCAGCCCCATGCAGGTCTTGCCGGGGATGGTTTCCACCACGCGGATGGATGCCAGCCCCAGCGCACGCGACAGGTCCTTCATCAGGTTCACCACCTGATTGCCACGTACGCCCACCGCAGGTTCCACCTCGTAACGGGTGATCACCGGCCCGGCATAGGCATCCACCACGCTGACCTTGACCTTGAATTCAGCCAGTTTTTCTTCAATCAGAATCCCGCGTTCCAGCAACTCGTCTTCCGATACCACCGCAGCGGCTTCCTCGGCCGGGCGCAGCAGATCCAGTCCAGGCAGGCACTCCTCGCCGTAGATCACGGGCAGGCTGGAACGATGTGCCGCTGGAGTGGGCAAGGCCCACGGCAGGGCTGCATCAGCAGCACCGATACCAGGCGGCACCGCACTGGAAACAGGTGACGCCTCCACTGGCACCTGCTCCGCCATCTCCTGCCGGGGTGGCTCATCCACCTCCGTCTCATCCAGCAGATGCCATACCAGCGGGCTGTCCGGCTTGTCAGCCGGTTTATCAGCACCCGGAGCGGAACGCTCGCTGATGATGGTCCACGGCAACAGCGGCTTGCCACCATCGGATTCCAAAGCATGGAAAGGAGCCGCAGCACTGCCATGGCTCAGCACATCCACCTGCTGTCTTTGCTCCGGCCAGCGCCACGGCTGCTTTTCCGGCTCCGGCAGGATCGGACTGGCCGCGACCACGGGAGCTGACAGCGCTGACATCGACACTGCCGCAAATGGGGCCGCAGCAGCAGGCACCACGGGCATGGCAGCAGCTGCCTCGACCTCAAGCATGGTATTGGTTACTGCGGCTGGTTCTGCTACCTCTTCGGCCATATCGTTCAGGCTGGCCGGCACTTCCGCAGCAATGGCCAGCGGCATGGGCGCAGCAGGCTCTGCCGGCACCGCAGGGGATGGATCGTCACCCGCGACTTCCGGCAATTCCGGCAGCGCAACAGCCGGCTCCAGGCCTTCGCTTAACGGTGCCACGCCCGCACGGGCGGTGGTCGAGGGCAATGGCGCATCTGGGATATCTGCCAGCGACAGGCCAGGCGCGGGCAAGTCTATGGCTGGAGTGGCCAGCGGTTTGCTCACTGGTGCTTTGGGCGCAGGAGGGCGAATCCAGCCTTCATAGGCCGAATTTTTCGGCTGCTGTTCATGGCGGACGATGGCAGGTTCCGGCGGCGGCGGATCGCGGCGCGGTGGTATCGGCTGGGTAATGATCTTGCGCGGAGCCGGATGCACTGGCTGCAGCACCACGGCTGGCTTGGCCACCGGGGTATCGTTATTGCGTCGCTTGTGGTGCAAGGCATTTACCTGGGCACGCACTTCATGCGGATCGATCACCGGCAGGGGGCGGGATTCGGCCGACCCAGCCGGGACGTGGCGTTGCGCCTGGCGGCGACGGGAACCCTGGTGCAGATTGTCTTGCATCTCGTCCAGGCCGATCACCGGCAAATGCCCGGCCACGGCCTGCTGCGGCTTGGCTTGCGGCTTGGACGGGCGATAGCTGCGTACCAGCTCGACATGCGGCAGATCGGCAGCGGGTGCCATGTGCTGGGCGGGCTTGCGTCCTGCAGGCAGGCGCTGGCCAGCGCCCTCCTCCCGGCGTGCCGCAGCAGCAGGAGCCTCGGTGTGCGGGCTAGCGGCTGGCGACACGGGTGCGGGACCCGGTGTGGCTGGCAATGTCGCCGTGGGTTCAGCAGGCTGCTCATCCTCTGGCGCATCAAAGCGAATGGCGACCGGCTCACGGCGGCGCTCACGGAATGCGGCCGGCGTGATATCCAGCTCTTCATCGTGACCCGCTCCCAGCAAGCGATCCAGTCTTTGCAGCAGGCTTCCGCGCTGCGCCAGCATGCGCTCACGCCATGCCTGCCCGCCACCCAGCTTCAGCCAGGCCATGCCGCCCGTCACACCCAACACCATCAGCCCAAGCACAAACCACACGATCAGCAACCTCTTTCCTTCATTCCGTCCCGGCGACAAGGCCCGGCTACGGGCTGTCGGCAGCCACGGGACAGGGTGGCATCAAACTGTGGATTGTACCCGTTTTTGCCACCTCGCCGCACAGCCTGAAATACACATTAGCGGCCCAAATGAAAAAACCCCGCACCAGGCGGGGTTCTTGTGGATCAAGACAATGATCAGTTCACGGCCACGGTGGCAGCCACGTCCTGGTAGTCCTTGATCTTGTCGAAGTTCAGGTACTGGTAAACCTCGGCACCCTTCTCGTTGATGATGCCGATATTGGCCTTGTACTCTTCCACGGTCGGAATCTTGCCCAGTTTGGAGCAGATGGCGGCCAGCTCGGCCGAACCCAGGAACACATTGGTGTTCTTGCCCAGACGGTTGGGGAAGTTACGGGTGGAAGTGGACATCACGGTGGCGCCTTCGCGTACCTGTGCCTGGTTACCCATGCACAGCGAGCAGCCCGGCATTTCGGTGCGGGCACCGGCCATGCCGAACACGCCGTAGTGACCTTCGTCGGTCAGCTGCTGCGCATCCATCTTGGTCGGCGGAGCCAGCCACAGCTTGACCGGCAGGTCGCGCTTGCCTTCCAGCAGCTTGGAAGCAGCACGGAAGTGACCGATATTGGTCATGCAGGAACCGATGAACACTTCGTCAATCGGGGTGCCGGCCACTTCGGACATGAACTTCACGTCATCCGGGTCATTCGGGCAGGCAACGATGGGCTCTTTCACGTCGGCCAGATCAATTTCGATCACGGCGGCGTAGTCGGCATCGGCATCACCCTTCAGCAGTTCGCCATTGGCAATCCACTCTTCCATCTTCTTGATGCGGCGCTCCAGGGTGCGGGCATCGGCGTAGCCATCGGCGATCATGGTCTTCATCAGGGTGATGTTGGAACGCATGTATTCGGCGATCGGCTCTTTGTTCAGGTGCACGGTGCAACCGGCAGCGGAACGTTCGGCGGACGCGTCGGACAGTTCGAATGCCTGCTCAACCTTCAGGTTCGGCAGACCTTCGATTTCCAGTACGCGACCGGAGAAGATGTTCTTCTTGCCAGCCTTGGCCACGGTCAGCAGGCCCTGCTTGATGGCGTACAGCGGGATGGCATTCACCAGGTCACGCAGGGTGACGCCCGGTTGCAGTTCGCCCTTGAAGCGCACCAGAACAGATTCCGGCATATCCAGCGGCATTACGCCGGTAGCTGCGGCAAAAGCCACCAGACCGGAACCGGCCGGGAAGGAAATGCCGATCGGGAAACGGGTGTGGGAGTCACCACCGGTACCCACGGTATCCGGCAGCAGCAGGCGGTTGAGCCAGCTGTGGATCACGCCATCGCCCGGACGCAGCGCAACACCGCCACGGGTGGAGATGAAGGCCGGCAGT
>JAFANL010000032.1 GCA_019232735.1 Aquitalea sp.
GAAGTAGCTGCGCTGTCCGCGCATCTCGCTGATGCAGCGCAACAATAGCTCGAAATCCTCGTTACCATCAACCAACTCCAGATGGTCGGTATTGACGATCAGCAAGGGGGCAGCTTCGTACTGATGGAAAAATTCGCTGTAAGCGGCATGGACACGCTTGAGGTAGCCTTCCGGGAAATCCTGTTCCAGCTGGCTGGCACGGCTGGCACTGCGGTCCAGCAACACCTGCTCCGAGGCTTGCAGATAGATCACCAGGTCCGGCACCGGATACTGTGGCAATAATTGTTGCGCCAGGCGCTGATACAGGGCCAGTTCCTGCTCATCCAGATTCACCCGGG
This sequence comes from Aquitalea sp., assembly GCA_019232735.1. Taxonomy (GTDB): domain Bacteria; phylum Pseudomonadota; class Gammaproteobacteria; order Burkholderiales; family Chromobacteriaceae; genus Aquitalea. Next base: position 339 of record JAFANL010000032.1, read on the forward strand.
CAAACAGGGCATCTTTTTCAAACAGGAAATCCGATACCACCGGGCTGGCCAGGGTATCGCCCAGCAGCATGCCACGTGCCATGTCGGCGCGCTGCAGCAGGAAACTCAGCTGGGTTGCCAGGCCATGGCTGGCCACATTGCGATAGAACCGCGGCAGAAAGGGATTGGCAGCCGGATCTTCCGCCAGCAGTTGCACGCCCCAGTAACGGGCCAGACGGCGCGCCAGCGCCGACTTGCCCGAGCCGATCGGACCTTCCACCACCACATAGCGCAAATGGCTGTGACTCATGCTTGTCTCCTAGACTAGGCCGACGGCTCCAGCCGGATCACTCCGCTGCAATCCAGTGCAGCAGCAATGGCGGCAGCCTGGCCGTGTTCTCCCACCTGCTGGGCAGGGGCGATTTCCGCCAACGGTACCATGACAAAGGCCCGCTGGTGCATGCGTGGATGAGGCAGCAGCAAATGCGGATCATCCAGCACCGTGTCCTGATACAACAATACGTCCAGATCCAGCACCCGCGGGGCATTGCGGAAGCTGCGCTCACGCCCGAAGCCGGCCTCGATCTGCATCAGTGCAGCCAGCAGCTGATGCGGCGACAGTTCCGTTTCCAGTTGCGCCACGGCATTGATGAAGTCGGGCTGATCCAGATAACCCACCGGGGTGGTGAGATACAGCGAAGACTGACTGAGCAGCCGGGTGCCGGCAAGAGTGGCAAGGGCCGCGAGGGCGGCCCTGATCTGGTCTGCCGGTTGCTCCAGGTTACTCCCCAGAGCCACATAGGCCAGGCTCACTCAGCCTCTCCCCCCGTGCCGGCATTGTCAGCACGGCGGCGGTTGCTGGTACGGCGGCGGCGACGCTTTTTCGCCGGCTCTTCGCTGCCACTGCTCTTGGCGTCATTGATCAGCGCTTCACGCTCGGCCTGATCGCCGCGCTGGAAGGCTTCCCACCATTCCACCAGGCTGGCCGGCAGCTCGCCAGCTTCGGCCCGCAGCGACATGAAGTCGAAGGCGGCACGGAAACGTGGCTGCTCCAGGAAACGGTAAGGACGCGCACCGGTACGGCTGTCAAAGCGCGCTTGCAAGGTCCAGATTTCGCGCATGGTCACACTGAAGCGGCGCGGAATGGCGAAATCGTTGTCCTGCTCGCTTTCCACATCGGCAATGGCCATCTGCAGGGCCGGCAAGGGCTTTTCACCGGCGGCAATGTGCTGCTGCCAGTGCTGGTTGACCTGCTGCCACAGCAAGGTAGCCAGCAGGAAACCCACCGATACCGGCTTGTCGGCACGAATGCGCGCATCCGTGCTTTGCAGACCCAGTTGCAGGAACAGGTCGTCGCCATCCTCACCCATGACCGCATCCAGCAGCGGGAATACCCCACGCGACAGGCCTTCGTCGCGCAGCTTCTTCAGGCAGGCATAGGCATGACCGGACATCAGCAGCTTGAGCATTTCGTCAAACAGTCGCGCCGGCGGTTCCTTTTTCAGCAGATGGGCATGGGCGCGGATCGGCTTGCGTGTGTCTTCGTCGATCTCGAAGCCCAGCTTGGCAGCCAGACGCACCGCCCGCAGCATGCGCACCGGGTCTTCCTGATAGCGCCGTGCCGGCTGGCCGATCATCACCAGCTTTCTGGCCTTCAGATCCTTCACCCCGTGGTGATAGTCGATGATGGACTCATCGAAGGGATCGAAGAACAGCGCGTTGACGGTAAAGTCGCGGCGATGGGCGTCCTCTTCCTGGCTGCCGAAAGTATTGTCGGCCATGATGCGGCCCGACTCGTTCTGGTCGTCGATACCACCACCGCGGAAGGTCGTCACCTCGATGGTTTCCGGCCCCACCATCACGTGCACGATACGGAAACGCCGGCCGATGATGCGGGAGCGGCGGAACAGATGATGCACCTGCTCCGGCGTGGCATTGGTGGCCACGTCAAAATCTTTGGGAGAAACATCCAGCAACAGGTCGCGCACGGCTCCCCCTACCACGAAGGCAGAGAAACCGGCTTCCTGCAGACGGGAAGTCACCTTGAGCGCAGCATTGCTGAGCTGATCGCGGCGTACGCCATGCTGGGACAGCGGAATCACGCGTGGTTTGCTACGGCGTTTGCCCATGCCTGACGGCAGCTCCAATACTTTACGGATAAGCTTGCGGATCATTTAGAGGAATAAGGACGTGGAATGAAGGGATTCGCAAGAAAGGAATTCAAGCGGCAGATTATAGCCTGAATCTTCTGACAAGATACACCGCTACGGCCCAATTAATCGTACTGGCGAACGCCAACAATGCAGCGCAACACACTACGGCGCGATTGCCCGCCGTGCCCGGCACGCCTAGAATCGCACACCATCAGCCGCTTTTCTGTGTGAAGACCCCACGTGATCCCCCTACTCGCCCTGGATATCCAGACCCTGCCCGATGTTGCCGGCATCCGCACCCTGTACCAGCTGGACGCTGAAATCAGCGATGCCGATGTCGTCTACTTCGCCCTGCAGCGCAGCCGCGCCAGCCGTGCCGACGAATTCATGCCCTACCACCTGCATCGCATCGTGGCGGTCAATGCCGTGCTGCACATCCGCCAGGAAGTGGTACTGCATCAGTCCGAGCCCGGGCAGGACGAGGCCGCCATGCTGCAGACACTGTCGGCACTGCTGAATGAACACATGCCGCAGATTGTCAGCTGGCAGGGTTCCCAGTTGATGCTGCCGGTATTGCGCCACCGCGCCATGCTGCACAATGTCTCCTTCCCCGGCGGCGGCAACGGGCTGTTCGGCCAGACGGTAGAACTGAGCCGCGTACTGTGCCAGAACGCTCAGCCCGGCTGTGTGGCCCAAGATGAAATGGCTGGCCTGTGCGGCCTGCCGCGCATTCCCGAATACGACGCCCCACAGTCCTGGGCTGCCAGCGCGGCGGGTGGACTGGATACCCTGCTGGCCCACAGCGCCCAGCGCGCTGCTTGTCATTACCTGATGTGGCTACGCCTAGCTGCTCTGCAGGGGCAGATCTCCCCGCTCACCCGCAGCCAGCATGAACAGAAACTGGCCCAACTACTTGAACAACAAGGCGGGCACTGGCAGGATTTTCTGCAACAGTGGCCTGTCAACAACAGGGCTTGACAGGCTTTTCTGACGGGAATAATCTTTTGCCATGCGCCGATTTGATACAGCTTGCTGGGCGCACTATAAATGCCAGCTAAAGCGTGAGTCGGAAAACCCGCTGCGCTCTCTGGCCCGGCGGGTTTTTCTTTTTCCGTCACAGATAGTGCGCTCGCTACGCGACATCGGACATTTTGATTGCTGTACCCGTTTTACCGTCTCCGGCCATGGCCGGGACACAGGCGCCGAGTTAATCGACAACTTGCAGGGCGCCCAAAAATCCTGCTAAAGCGTCGCCTGACGGAGAGTCGGGCACGCAACAGCGCTCACTCATACCCGATGGAGTTTCACCATGTACGATTGCCTGCAAGATAGCTGTAGCGACTTTTCCTTTGCCGTATACGATGCCGTGGGAAGAAAACGCCCCCTACAAGGCAGCCTGACTGCCACCCCCCTGTGTGCCGACACCACCCTGCCGCTGCAAGAACTGCTCGACTTCGCCACCCGACTGGGCTACGACAGCCAACTGGATGCCAGCCAGCTGACCATTCATGAAGTGGGCCTGGTGGATGCCCTGGCGATCAACAGCCGCTTTGGCAAGGATCTGATCATCAGCTGCGATTTGCGCCGCGAGACTCCAGTACTGTTCTGACCGCCAAACCAGAACAAGCCTCCGCAACTTGAGCGCCATGCGCTGGCGTTGTGGACGGGGATGGCTGCGTCGCCATTACGCAAGACAGGGCGGGTAGCGGCTCTCTATAATGGGACGCTCGCCCACCTTGTTGAATTGATCCGCCCCCATGCTGCAGCAACTGAAAAGCGCGCCGCCCGGTGCCATTGCCGGCGAAGCCAGACAGATCACCCGCCTTGCCCTGCCGATGATGATTGCCCAGGTGGCCCAGGTGGCCACGGGCTTTGTCGATACTGTGATGGCTGGCCGGGTCAGCACGGACGACCTGGCCGCCGTCTCGCTGGGTGCCAGCATTTTCATTACCGTCTATGTCACGCTGATGGGCGTGGTGACCGCGCTCAACCCCATTTTGTCCCATCAACTGGGCGCCGGTCAGACCGCGCAGATCGGCGAAACCGGCCGGCAAGGCATCTGGTACGGGCTGTTCGTCGGCCTGCTGGGGGCAGCGGTCATGCTGCTGGCAGAACATCCGCTGCGCCTGTGGCTGCAATTGCCCAATGATGTGGAGGACAAGGTGATGCTGTTCATCACCGGAACGGCAGTGGGCATGCCGGCCGCCATGATGCACCGCGCCCTGCACGCCTATGCGTCCAGTCTGAACCGCCCCAAGGTCATCATGGTGGTCAGCCTGATTGCGCTGGCCCTCAACATTCCGCTCAATTACGCCCTCATCCACGGCCTGTTCGGCCTGCCACGGCTGGGTGGCGCGGGTTGTGGCTGGGCTACCGGCCTCGTGTTCTGGTTCAACTGCCTCACCCTGCTGGCCTATATCTGCGGGCACCGTCATTTCCGTCCCTATGGCCTGACCAGCCGGATGAGCTGGCCAGACTGGAAGCGTTATGCCGGCTTTCTCAAGCTGGGCCTGCCCATCGGCCTGTCCTTTTTTGTCGAGGTGAGCCTGTTTTCCTTTATCGCCCTGCTGATTGC
>JAFANL010000254.1 GCA_019232735.1 Aquitalea sp.
CGGCATTCTCAAGCGCATCAGAAAACCGGACTGGCGCGTCTCCATTGCCAGCCCCACCCCACGGGTGGAATCCATGAATGGCGTGGTGCTGGAATCCCATATCGATCTGGCTCAAGCCTGCCAGGCCGATGCCGTTCTGGTCGGCAGTGGCATGAAAACCCGGGAGGTGGTGGCCAAGCCGGAGCTGATGGCCGAATTGCGCCTCGACCCGACCCGGCAATTACTGGGAGCACAATGCTCCGGCACGCTGATTCTGGCCAGACTGGGCCTGCTGGCTGATGTTCCGGCCTGTACCGACCTGACCAGCAAACCCTGGGTACAAGAGGCCGGCATCAAGGTATTGAACCAGCCATTTTTCGCCAAGGGCAATGTGGCCACGGCCGGCGGCTGCCTGGCCTCCCAATACCTTGCTTTCTGGTTGCTGGCCCGGCTGGAGGGCATGGCTGCCGCACAGAGCGCCTTGCACTACGTGGCACCGGTGGGAGAGAAAGAGGAATACCTGCAGCGGGCCATGCAGCAGGTCTCACCATTCCTGCCCTAGCCGATGGTGTGGCAACGGGCTGCCAGCAGGCCCGGCCTACGGCAAAGTAAAAAAACAGCCGGCACCCTGCACTGCAGCGGGCCGGCTGAAGCATGAGACTGATGAGAGTACGACGGTCAAACCACCCGCAACAACGGGCTTAACGCACCACGCTTTCCACTGCCCAGGCATTGTTCTTCACCACCGACAGGGTCACCGGTGCCTTCTGCAGATTGCCGTTGGCGGTAAAGGCAAAATCAGCGGTCACCCCGCTGTAGCGGATGGCCGCCAGCTTGGGCAGATACTTGGCCGGCTCCACCGACCCGGCTTGCTTCATGGCTTCGGCCACCAGCATCACGCCGTCGTAGAACTGCGGCCCCAGCAGCACCACATCCTGATGGAAGCGGTCCTTGTAACGGCGCTCGAACTCCTTGCCTGCGGGGCGGGCGCTCAGAATCCCGCCCGGCACGGCGGAGTAATGCCCGGCGGCCTCGGCACCTGCCAGCTGGATGAAGGTCGGTGTATTCAGCATGTCACCGCCCATCAGCTTGGCTTTGATACCCAGTCGTTTCAGCTGCTTGGCCATCGGGGCGGCCTGTGCATCAGCCCCGCCATAGAAGATCACTTCCGGATTGACGGCCTTGACTGCAGTCAGGATGGAGGTGAAATCGCTGGCCTTGTCAGTGGTGAATTCGCGCCGGGCCACCTTGCCGCCATTGGCGGTGACCGCCTTGACGAATTCGTCGGCAATGCCCTGGCCATACGCCGTGCGGTCGTCGATGGCGACAATGTTCTTGGCCTTCAGCGTCTTGACGGCAAACTGGCCCAGCGCGCCACCCACCTGGCTGTCACTGCCTACCAGACGGAAAGTGGTCTTGTAGCCTTGCTGGGTATAGGCCGGGTTGGTGGATACCGACAGCTGCGGAATGCCGGCTTCGGAATAAATGCGCGAGGCTGGAATCGACACCCCGGAGTTAAAGTGACCAATGACCGCCTTGACCCCGGCATCCACCAGCCGCTGCGCCGCCTGGGTGCCGATACGCGGGTCGGCCTGGTCGTCCTCGGACACCAGTTCGAACTTGATCTTCTGCCCGCCCACCATCAGGCCCTTGGCGTTGACATCGTCAATGGCCATCTTGGTGGCATTTTCATTGTCCTTGCCATAGTGCGCCTGCGGGCCGGACAGCGGCGAGGAAAAGCCGATCTTCACCACCGTGTCGGCCTGAGCGGCGGCAATAGCAAACGGTGCCATCATGCCACCCAGTGCCACCACCCAGCTCAGGTCTGCAAACAGTTTCTTCTGTGCCATATCACTTCTCCTTTTGATGCTGCATATATTCAAGAGAAACCACTTGGTCTCCCCTGTTACTGCTCTCCTGCCATTCCCGGTCTGCGCCGGCCCGTGGCAGGATCAAAAACGAGACATCCGGTACGGTTGCATGTCCAGCGTCGGCGTTTTGCCCTGCAACATGTCACTGAGCAAGACGGCGGTGGTGGCAGCCAGGGTCAGGCCCAGGTGGCCGTGCCCGGTGGCAAACCACAGCCCGGGTTGCTGCTGCGCCGAGCCAATGATGGGCAGGGTATCGGGCAGCGAGGGGCGATTGCCCATCCACACCGTCATGCCCTCGGTGGAAAAATCCCCCACGATGCGGCGTGCCTTGTCCAGCAGGATATGCGCCCGCCGCCAGTCCGGTGCCGCATCGCGATGCGCCAGTTCCACCGTGCCAGCCAGCCGCAGGCCGCCATTCGCCATCGGCAGGATGACAAAGCTCTCGCTGGCACACTGGATGAAGTGATGCAGTTTCACCCCGGCCATGGGCAGGTTGACGTGATAACCGCGTTCGCTTTCCAGCGGAATACGGTATTGGTGCTGACGGGCAAAACGGTCGCTCCACACGCCACAGGCAATCACCACGGCGGCGGCATGCAGCTGACCATGGCTGGCGGTTTCCACCCCGCAAGTACGCCCATCCTGTTGCAGCGTGGCCAGCACCTCGTCCTGCACAAAACGCCCTCCCTCGCGGATGAAGGCATCGAACAAGCCCCGACTGAATAGATAAGGGTCGTCCACATGCGACCAGGCCGGCACCTGGACCGCGCATTGCCATTCCTCGGCCAGCAAGGGTTCGCGTTCCAGCAGCTCATTGCGGGACAGCGCCTGCCATTGCACGCCGTGACGACGCTTTTCCTCCCAGGCCGGCAGGGCGGCGTCGAATTCCTGCTGATTGCGATACAACGTCAGGTTGCCGTGCCGTCGCCACAAGTGCGCCAGTCCGGCCCGCTCGATCAGCGCGGCATAATCGGTATTGACCCGGCCCAGCAGCGCGGACAGATCACGTGTCAGTGTTGCAACCCGACTTGGCCGGCTGGCGGCAAGAAAGCGCAGCAACCAGGGAGCCAATGTAGGCAGATAGCGCCAGCGCAGGGCCAGTGGCCCCAATGGGTCCAGCATCCAGCCCGGCACTTTGCGCAGCACGCCCGGTTCGGCCAGCGGGATCACATCGCTGATGGCAAAGGCACCGGCATTGCCATAACTGGTTTCCATGGCCGGTTCGCCACGGTCCAGCAGCGTGACGCCAAAGCCTGCCAGCCGCAGTTGCAGGGCAATGGCAATGCCCACCACGCCTGCCCCCACCACGATGACGTTTTCACCCGGCGCAAGAGCTTGTGCCATGGCTCAGGCCTCCCGCTGTCCATTGAGCAGGCGACGCAGCGCCAGCGGATTGCCATGCTGCAAGGCAGTCGGCAGCAAGGCGTCGGGCAGGTCCTGATAGCACACCGGTCGCAGGAAACGCTGGATGGCCGCCGTCCCCACCGAGGTGCTGCGGGTGTCGGACGTAGCCGGGAACGGCCCGCCATGCACCATGGCATCACACACTTCCACCCCGGTAGGCCAGCCATTCACCAGAATGCGGCCAGCCTTGCGCTCCAGCACCGGCAGCAGGCTGCGGGCCAGGGCGATATCGGCATCGTCCAGCTGCAGCGTGGCGGTGAGCTGGCCCTCCAGCGCCTCGGCCAGCTGCTGGATTTCCTGCACATCGGCACACTGCACGATCAACGCAGCCGCACCGAACATCTCGCCCTGCAAGGCCGGGTTGAGCAGAAACTCCCGCGCCGTGCTGACAAACAGCCGGCCCTGGCACTGATTGGGCCCCTCGGGATTCAAGCCGGCCGCCACCTGCCGGGCATGGCCGGACAGGGTATCCACCGCCGACTGGTAGGCCGCGGCGATGCCCGGGGTCAGCATGGTTTGCGCACGGCTCTGCTGCAAGGTGGCTGCCGCCGTGGCAATAAAATCGTCCAGCTCCGGCCCTTGCAGGCCAATCAACAAACCGGGATTGGTACAAAACTGCCCCGCCCCCAGCGTCAGCGAACTGACAAAGCCCTGCGCCAATGCCGCTGCACGCGCCTGCAGTGCTGCCGGCAGCAGAAACACCGGATTGATGGCGCTCATCTCGGCATACACCGGAATCGGCTCCGGCCGGTTTTGCGCGGTCCGGCACAAGGCCAGCCCACCTGCACGGGAGCCGGTAAACCCCACCGCCTTGATGCGCGGATCGCTCACCAGCGCATTGCCCAGCTCGCGGCCACTGCCAAACAGCAGGGCAAACACCCCGGCCGGTAGCCCGCAGCGGGCGATGGCACGTACCACGGCCTGGCCTATCAGTTCGCTGGTGCCGGGATGGGCGCCATGCGCCTTGACGATGACCGGGCAACCGGCCGCCAGCGCCGAGGCGGTATCACCACCAGCCACCGAGAAGGCCAGCGGGAAATTGCTGGCCCCGAATACCGCCACCGGCCCCAGCGGAATATGACGCTGGCGCAGGTCGGCACGCGGCAGCGGCTGGCGCTCCGGCTGGGCCTGGTCTACTCGCACATCCAGCCATTCGCCGGCACGCACGGTGCGGGCAAAAGTACGCAGCTGGCCGCAGGTACGGCCACGCTCACCTTGCAGGCGTGCCAGCGGCAGGCCGGTTTCCGCCATGGCCCGCGCGATCAAACCATCGCCCAACGCCTCGATTTCCTCGGCAATGGCTTCCAGAAACTGCGCCCGTTGTGACAGCGTGGTTTCCCGATAATTGTCAAAGGCCGCCCAGGCCAGTGCGCAGGCCTGCCCGAGCTGTTCCTGATCGCCACCGGCATAGGCTGGCTCCAGTGTCTGATTGGTGGCTGGATCAATGGCGGCAATCAGCGCCTGGCTGCCCGCCACGGCCTGGCCGCCGATCAGCATTCTGCCTGTCAGATTCATAAGGTTTCCTGCACCTTGGATTGCTGCATCTTCACTTGCTGCAAATGGGGTAAGTCCGGCCACGCAGCTGGCGTGGCGCGGGTGTTCAGTCACAGACTCAGTCCGCGTTCAGCCCGGCCGACCAGGCGGCATACCACGCGCGGAACAGCGCGTACTGGGTTTCGGCATAACGACGCTGGGCGTCGCTCAGCACATCGGTTTCGTTGAAATGCAGGCTGTATTCCTTGTCACCGTTCAGCACCATCAGGTGCTTGTAATACAGCACCAGATCGCAGCCCTCATCGAAGGAGGACAGCACCGCCAGCGCGGATTCCAGCTCGCCGGCCAGGCGGCGGGCGGTGGCGTCGCCATTGGCGGCCGCCTTGCTCAGCGCCACCAGTTGCAGCACTTCACGCGGCAAGGCATTGCCGATGCCGGTAATGGCGCCGGTGGCATTGCAGTTGACGAAGCCATGCACCACCTGGGTATCCACCCCCACCATCAAGGTGACGGCATCATCCTGCGAGGTGATGTGCTCGGCGGCATAGCGCATGTCGGCGGCGCCACCGAATTCCTTGAAACCGATCAGGTTGGGATAGCTGCGGCGCAGTTCGAAGAACAGGTCGGCGCGGGTGGCAAAACCGTAGTAAGGGCTGTTGTAGATGACGGACGGCAGATTGGGCGCGGCGGCCAGGATGGCGGAAAAATGGGCTTTCTGCGCTGCAGGGGAGGCACCACGCGACAGCACACGCGGAATCACCATCAGGCCATGCGCGCCAACGCGGGCGGCATGGGCCGCGTGCGACACCGCCTCGCGGGTATTCACCGCGCCGGTACCGACAATGGTGGGCACGCCGGCGGCCACCAGACGGGCCACGCCTTCCTGGCGTTCGGCCTCGGTCAGCAAGGGCCAGTCGCCCATGGAGCCGCAATACACCACGGCGCTCATGCCGGCGGCGATCAGTTGCTGGCCCTTGGCCACCAGCGCGTCAAAGTCCGGCTTGCGCTCGGCGGTACACGGGGTCATCAGGGCGGGGATGCAACCGGTGAAGATGTTGTCGCTCATTGTTTTGCTCCTTGCATATCTATGTGTGTGTATGGGGGGATGTCTGTGTAAGGCGTGCGGGCTCAGATGCCCCACGCGAAGGGGTCTTGCTCATCAATCAGCAAGGTGCCGCTGGCGGTGACATGGGCGCGGCCGGTAATGAAGGGGCGGATGAAATCCCCCTCCCGCTGGTAATGGCCGATGAACCGGCTGCCGGTAATGCCTGCCTGCACCCATTCTTCGCCTTCGGCCAGCTTGCCGTCGGCAGCCAGGCAGGCCAGCTTGGCACTGGTGCCGGTACCGCAAGGCGAACGGTCATAGGCCTTGCCCGGGCACATGACAAAGTTGCGGCTGTCGGCCTGCTCATCGTCGGCAAACAGTTCCACATGGTCGATCAGCGCACCGTCGGCCCCGGTAATGCCCTGCGCTTCCAGCGCCTTGAGCATGGCCCAGGTGAAGGCGGTCAGCGCTTCCACATTGGCCATTTCCAGCCTCATGCCGTGCTCGGACACCAGGAAAAACCAGTTGCCACCCCAGGCGATGTCACCGTGAAACACGCCATAACCGGGCACTTCCACCGCCACCTGCTGGCGGTAGCGGTAGGCCGGCACATTGCCCAGCGTGACCGCGCCGTCGGCGTGCAGGGTGGCGCTGACCGGGCCGACCGGGGTGTCGATCTTGTGTACGCCGGGCTGGATATGCCCCAGATGATGCAGCGAGGCAATCAGGCCGATGGTGCCGTGACCGCACATGCCCAGATAGCCGGTGTTGTTGAAGAAGATCACCCCGCACGTGGCATCCGGCGAAACCGGGGCGCAATACAAGGCCCCCACCAGTACTTCGCTGCCACGCGGTTCCAGCAGGCAGGCACGCCGCCACTGGTCGTGCTGCTCGCGCAGTGCATTGCGCTGCTCGACCATGCTGCCGCTCAGCGCGGGAAAACCTTTCATCACCAGGCGGGTGGGTTCGCCCCCGGTGTGGGAATCGATGATGTGTATCTGTTTCATTCGCCTGTCCAGTTTGCAAAACCGCAAATGACGGCTGGCGGCAGATGCGCAATGGAAAGGCAGAGTGGAAACCCCATACAGAGCCTTGATTCCATTGCATCTTCGCACCTGATCCGTCTTTGTCGGCACCTGCATAGAATGGCTTTATTGCGGCCAGGAATCTTGATGGTTATCATCAGCGACGATGACGAAATCGGCACAATTGCCGTTTTCAGACCCCAAACCGCTACATCGACGCACAAGCAGCATGGTGGCCGAACACGGATCGGCAAGAGGACGGGAGACAGGCAATGACGGGTGATATGGTGGACACCATTGCGCAATGGCAGGGGAAAATGCGCCCGGACAGCATCGATGCCCTGCTGGCCGGCGTGGCCCCGCTGCTGCCGGTGCTGGACCTCATCCCCAATGCCGCCATCTTCATCAAGGACAGGCAGGCACGCTATCTGTGCGCCAACCGGACGCTGGTGGAACGCTGCGGCTTGAAAAGCCTGCAACCCTTGCTGGGCAAGACCAGCGCCCAGGTGTTTCCATCCCAGCTGGGACCGGCGTATACCGAACAGGACATGCAGGTGCTGATGGAGGGACTGGTGCTGGAAAACCAGCTGGAGCTGCATCTGTACAAAAGCCGGGAGCCGGGCTGGTGCCTGACCTACAAGTGGCCGCTGTACAATCCGCGACAGGAAATCATCGGGCTGATCGGTATTTCCCTCGACCTGCAATCCGCCAGCAAGACCCACCCGGCCTACAAGCAGCTGGTCGCCGTGGACGAGCACATCCGCAAGCACTTCAACCGCCCCGTCAGCATGGAAGAACTGACACGGATTGCCGGCGTTTCCGCCGCCCAGCTGGAACGCTACTGCAAGAAAGTCTTCCACCTGACACCACGCCAGATGATTCACAAAGCCAGGCTGGAACACGCGCATCGCCTGCTGCATACCACCATGGCCATCACCGAGGTGGCACTGCAATGCGGCTATACCGACCACAGCGCCTTCAGCCGCCAGTTCAAGGCGCTGACCGGCTTTACCCCACGCCAGTACCGGCAGGCGACGCAAAGCCGCTGAGCTTGAGTCCCCCTCGCCGCTGAGTCGGATGCACGCAGGCCGTGCCGCCCGGCAAGGCCACGGCCACGGCCATAAAACAGGATGGCCATGCAGCAGTAGTGCTATCGTGGCAGAACACCGCGCGCCATCAGCCTCTCACTGGTCAGCCACGCGGCATGGACAGCGGCTTCATCTGCGGGAGTCACTCAATGAAAATTGCAGTTATATCCGATATCCACGGCAATCTTGGCGCACTGGACGCTGTCCTTGCCGATATCCGCCAGCGCGGTGTCGATCTCACCGTCAATCTGGGCGACATTCTTTCCGGCGCCTTGCAAGCCCGCGAAACCGCCGAGCGCCTGATGGCACTGGAGCTGCCCACCATCAGGGGCAATCACGAACGGCAGGTCCTGACCGAAGATCCGCTGCACATGGGCCCCTCCGACAAAATGGCCGCGTCGACCATACTGCCGCTGCAAGGTGCATGGTTGCAGAGCCTGCCGGAAACCCTGGCCCTGTTTGATGATGTCCGGCTGGTGCATGGCACGCCGGATAGCGATCTGGACTACTTCCTGGAAACGGTCACCGCCACCGGCTGCCGCCCGGCCACACGACAAGAAGTCCACCAGCGGGCAGCAAGCTGCAACGCCGCCTTGATCTTGTGTGGGCATACGCATATGCCGCGCAGCATGCGGCTGGATGATGGCCGCCTGATCGTCAACCCGGGCAGTGTCGGGCTGCAAGCCTATGAGGACGA
>JAFANL010000263.1 GCA_019232735.1 Aquitalea sp.
AAAGCCACCCTGCGGGGTGGCTTTTTTTTGTGCACGCTGTAATGACTCAGGTCACGGCGTGACGCTGTTTGAACTGTGGCTGATCCCAGCTGGCACTATCCAGAATGTCACGCAGGGTTTCCACGGCATCCCACACATCCACATGGCGCAAGTACAGCGGGGTGATGCCAAAGCGCAGCACTTCCGGCTCGCGATAGTCGCCGATGACGCCACGCGCTATCAGCGCCTGCATCACAGCATAGCCTTCCGGGTGGCGGTAGCTGACATGGCTGCCGCGCTGGGCATGCTCACGCGGGGTGATCAGCGTCAGTGGGTGATGGCTGCAACGTTGTTCCACCAGCTGGATGAACAGGTCGGTCAGCGCCAGCGATTTCTCGCGCAGTGCCGCCATGCTGGTTTGCAGGGTGGCATCCAGTCCGCATTCCACCAGCGCCATGGACAGTATCGGCTGGGTTCCGCACAGAAAGCGGCGAATGCCCTGGGCGGGCTGGTAATCCACCGCCATGTCAAACGGGCGGGAATGGCCCCACCAGCCGGGTAGCGGCTGCCAGAATTGGTCCTGATGGCGGGGTGCCACCCAGATGAAAGCGGGGGAACCTGGCCCGCCATTGAGGTATTTGTAGGTGCAGCCAACGGCAAAGTCGGCTTCGGCGGCATTCAGCTCTACCGGCACGGCACCCGCCGCATGGGCCAGATCCCAGATGGTGAGCACACCATGCCGATGCGCCTGGGCGGTGACGGTTGCCATGTCATGCATGGCACCGGTGCGGTAGTTGACGTGGGACAGCAGCAGTACCGCTACGTCGTCTCCCAGTGCCTGTTCCAGTGGCAGGGTGTCGTCGATCAAGCGCAGCACATAGCCCTGCTGCAGCAGATCGATCATGCCCTGGATCATGTACAGGTCGGTGGGGAAGTTGTCACGCTCGGACACGATTACCTTGCGCTGCGGTGCGCTGGCGTGCTGGATGCGAATGGCTGCGGCCAGTGCCTTGAAGATATTGAGTGAAGTCGTGTCGGTGATCACCACTTCGTTCTCTCCGGCACCAATCAGACGACCCAGCTTGTTGCCCAGCCGGCGTGGCAGCTCGAACCAGCCGGCGGTATTCCAGCTGCGGATCAGGCCTTCGCCCCATTCCTGGCGCAGCACTTGCAGGCTGCGCGCTTCTGCGGCCTGGGGCAGTACACCCAGCGAATTGCCATCCAGATAGATCACATTCTCTGGCAGCTTGAATTGCTGGCGCAGCTTGGCCAGTTCGTCCTGGGCATCCGCAGCCAGGCAATGTTCACGTGTCAGCATCACAGTCTCCTTGAGTGATATCTGTCATGGTAGCAGTCTGTTTGTTTTGAATAATTGCAAGTTTGAATTGTGTTTGGTCTGTATTTCGCAGAATATTCAATGAAATGATTGATTGGCGAAAGGATCTTGCATATGCAGGTGGATGCTATCGACACGCGCATTCTTGCTGCGCTGCAAAGCAATGGTCGGCTCAGCAACCAGGACCTGGCTGACCAGGTGGCGCTGTCGCCTTCGGCCTGCTTGCGCCGGGTGCGCACGCTGGAGGAGAGCGGGTTGATCCGGGGCTATCGTGCCGAGCTGGACGCGGCGGCCTTGGGCTTCGAGCTGGAAGCCATCGTGCAGGTGACGCTGGACCGCAGCCGTGAGGATTGGCATGGTGAGTTCATGCAACAGGTGCAGGCATTTGAGGAGGTGACCGCCGCCTATGTGGTGACCGGGCCCTGCAACTATATCCTGCAGCTGCGTTGTCGCAATCTGGCGGCTTTTTCTGATTTCATCGTGGAGAAACTCAACAAGGTACCGGGCATGCGCGATATCTGTTCCCATCTCGTGATGAAAACCCTGAAAGATACGCGCGATCATTTGCCGCTGGGGCGTGGCTGAAGTCGTAATAAACAGGGCTTAAGCTGCCGGATGAGGCGTGGTCCCGCTGCCGCGCTGCGGGACTGTGAGCAAAAACTCTAAAAAAATGGATTTTGTGGTGGGGGATGGGGGATAATGCCGCCCAGCCAAACTGAGGTTCATCAAAATGAAGTGTGTTGACGATTTCCGCCTGCGTCTGGGCAAGCAAGAGCTGGTTCCCATCATGGTGGGCGGCATGGGGGTCGATATCTCGACCGTGGCATTGTCGCTGGAGGCAGCCCGTCTGGGTGGTATCGGTCATATTTCCGATGCCATGGTGCCCACGGTGACGGACCGTCGCTTCAACACCAAGTTCGTCAAGGACAAGCTCAAGCAGTACAAATTCAACGTCGAGAACGCCGACAAGTCGGTGGTGAAGTTCGACCTGGATATCCTGGCCGAAGCCACCAAGCTGCATGTTGGCTCCGCCATGGAAGCCAAAAAGGGCGATGGGCTGATTTTCATCAACTGCATGGAAAAGCTCACCATGAACGGCCCCAAGGAAACCTTGCGCGTGCGCATGCAGACCGCCATGGATGCCGGCATCGACGGCATTACGCTGGCCGCCGGCCTGCACCTGGGTTCCTTCTCGCTGATCGAAGATCACCCGCGCTTTCGCGACGTGAAGCTGGGCATCATTGTTTCCTCCTTGCGCGCCCTGCAATTGTTCCTGAAAAAGTCCTCGCGTACTGGCCGTCTACCGGACTACGTGGTGGTGGAAGGCCCGCTGGCTGGCGGCCATCTGGGCTTTGGCATGGACTGGGCGCAGTACGACCTGGCCACCATCGTGGCGGAAATCCGTGCCTGGATGCAGGCTGAGCAGCTGGATATCCCGCTGATTCCGGCCGGTGGCATCTTTACCGGTAGCGATGCGACCGGCTTCCTGGAAAACGGTGCCGGTGCCGTGCAAGTGGCCACCCGCTTTACCGTGACCCGTGAATGTGGCCTGCCGGAGAAAGTGCAGCAGGAATACTTCAAGGCCACCGAAGACGATATCGAGGTCAACCAGCTGTCGCCTACCGGTTACCCGATGCGCATGATCAAGTCCTGCCCGGCGATCGGCGATGGCATTCGCCCCAATTGCGAAGCCTATGGCTATCTGCTGGACGCCAACGGCAGCTGTTCCTATATCCAGGCTTACAACCGCGAAGTGGCGGCCCATCCGGGCGAGCGCCGCATCAAGGTGATGGACAAGACCTGTCTGTGCACCCACATGCGCAATTTCGACTGCTGGACCTGCGGTCAGTACACCTACCGCCTGAAGGACACGACCCGTCGCAATGAAGACGGCAGCTATCAGATCCTCAGTGCTGAGCATGTGTTCAAGGATTACCAGTTCAGCAAGGACGGCAAGGTAGCCCTGCCGGAATAAGGCAGATTGGCAGCCCGGTCTGGCTGGATCGGCAAGCAGAACAGGCGAGGTGCGCGGGCACTTCGCCTTTTTTCTTGTTGCGCTGCGTGTGCTGGGAGTATTGTCTGGGTTTGTCTGTTTTTCCTTGAGGAATCTTCATGTCGGACCGTCTCGATCCTGCGACTACCGCGCTGGTGCTGATTGATTTGCAGCAAGGCATTCTGGGTTTTGCCAAAGCGCCTTACGACACCGACCAGGTGCTGGAACATTCGGCGGCCATGGCAAAGGCATTTCGTGCCGCCGGGGCCCCGGTGGTGCTGGTGCGGGTAGGATGGTCGGCCGATGGTGGCGATGCACTCAAGCTGCCCACTGACCTGGTGCCACCCACCACGCCGGTGCCGGATAACTGGCTGCAGCAGCCTGTCGAGCTGGACGTCGCCGCCAGTGATATCCAGATCATCAAGCGGCAGTGGAATGCGTTTTATGGCACCGAACTGGACCTGCAGCTGCGACGTCGTGGCATTCGTACCATCGTACTGGCCGGGATTTCCACCCATATCGGGGTGGACTCCACTGCGCGTTCCGCCTGGGAGCGTGGGTATGCCGTGGTACTGGCCGAGGATGCCATGAGCTGCCAGGTGCTGGAATGTCACCAGTTCTCGGTCAAGCATATCTTTCCGCGACTGGGCCGGGTACGCAGCACGGCCCAGGTGTTGCAAGCTCTGGCTGAGCAGGATGACTGAGCGGGAGCACTATCTGCTGGATCCGCAGCA
Source organism: Aquitalea sp. (assembly GCA_019232735.1). Lineage (GTDB taxonomy): Bacteria > Pseudomonadota > Gammaproteobacteria > Burkholderiales > Chromobacteriaceae > Aquitalea. The sequence continues at coordinate 4,043 of JAFANL010000263.1, forward strand.
GGTTGAGCTGACGGCCATTCGCGCGCAAGGTGCGGGTGGCCAGAACGTCAACAAGGTGTCGTCTGCCATTCATCTGCGTTTTGACGTGATGGCCTCCAGCTTGCCGGAGCGTATCAAGCTGCGCTTGCTGGCTCTGGCGGATTCAAGGCTGAGCAAGGATGGCGTCATCATCATCAAGGCGCAGTTGCATCGGACCCAGGAATTGAACCGGGCCGATGCGCTGGCCCGTTTGCAAGCCATGATTGATGCGGTGGCGCATATACCCAAGACGCGGCATGCCACCCGGCCTACCTATGGCTCACGCCAACGCCGGCTGGAAGGCAAGGCACGACGCAGTGGCGTCAAGGCATTGCGCGGTAAAGTGCTGGATTGACGCGGGGACGTGCTCAGGCGCGACGGCTGCTCTGACAGCCGGGGTAGATGTGCTTGCTCAGTTCTTCCGCCGGGACGGGCCGGCACAGCAGGAATCCCTGCAAGGCGATATCCGGGTGTTGCTCGGTGAGGAAATCCAGATCATCGGCATTGTCGATGCCTTCCGCCACCATGCGCAGCCCCAGTTCCCGCGCGATATTGGCCATGCCGGCAATGATGCTCTGGCTGCGGCCATCCTTGTGGATGTCCTTGATCAGGATGCGGTCAAATTTCAGCTCGGTCAGTGGCAGGTTCTTGATGTGTTCCAGCGTGGTGTGGCCGGTGCCGAAGTCGTCCAGTGACAGTTCGAAGCCGCGCATGCGCAGCCGCAGCAAGGTGGCCAGGGTGTGGCCAAAATTGGTAAAGGCCATGGTCTCGGTAATTTCCAGCACGATACGGTCGAAAGCCAGTCCGCGTGATTCAACCTGATCCACCAGCCAATCAAGAAATTCCTTGTCGTCCAGCAGGCGGCGCGACAAATTGATGGACAGCCGCAGGTCCTGCATATTGTAGCCGCGCGTCAGCAAATCCAGGCTGGTCTGCACGATGCGGTGGGTGAGCAGGGAAATGAAACCTTCATGTTCCAGCATGCCGATGAACTGGTTGGGCCCCAGAATGCCCTGGGTCGGATGGCGCCAGCGCGCCAGCGCTTCAATCTGTACGGCCTGCCCCTGGCGTAGGTCGTAGATGGGTTGGTAGAAAGCGCAGAACTGGTTGTGTGCCAGGCCGGTGATGATGTCGATCAGCGGCAGGCTGCTCTTGTTGTCGCTGATGTCCTGTGGGATGTCCAGCAGGCGGGTGACTTCGGTGAGAAAACGGTCGTCATCAATGGGTTTGGCCAGTTGGCCAATGCCGGTAAAACCCAGTTCCTGCGCCGCGCGCACACTATTGGACAAGAGTTCCGGCGCGTGGCCACTGATCAGTAGTAACGACGGAATATGCGGCTGGCGGGAGAGCTGCTCCACCAGTTCGATGCCATCCATGCCCGGCATGTTCAGGTCGGTAATCACCAAATCCAGGCGTGGAATGCGTCGGCTCAACTCAAATGCCCAGCTACCATCGGCCGCTTCGTGCACGATGGTATTGGGAATTTGCTGGCAGAGTGCCTTGAGCAGGTTGCGCTGGCTGCTGCTGTCTTCGGCAAGCAAAATCTGTCTTGGTGGCTGGTTGGTCATGGATGACGCTGCGTTGGATCGGTATCTTCCAATCTAAGCAGGTGTCATGTGATCTTTCCAGAGGAAAATAGCGGAAATTCTTTATTTGTCAATCTACGTTATTGCTGGAGGTGGGATTTGTTGTAGATGCGGAGGAATCACGGCAAAAGCGTGGTATTGTTGCACTGCAAGATAAGGAGGGGGCAAGGCGGCTGGGGGGCCGGGACCAGGGTCCGGCGGCCGTGCAGCCGTCGAGCATTCAGCTGCCGGCAGCAATGGGCTGAATCCAGTGCTGAAAAGGCAGTGTCTGCATGATGGTGCCGGGCACGAGGATGCCGGCGGGCAAGGCAGATGGTGTGACGCGACCCACAGGTGGGCTGAACGGCCGCGAAAGACGTTCAGCGAATCAACGACGCTTGAAGTGCTGCGGTGCTGCACCACCAACCGGAGCGGTCGGATGACGGAAGTTGATGCGACCCTTGGTCAGGTCATAGGGCGACATTTCCACGGTCACGCGATCGCCAACCAGTACGCGGATGCGGTGCATCTTCATTTTGCCCGAGCCGTAGGCCAGGATTTCCACGTTGTTGTCCAGACGCACGCGAAAGCGCGATTCCGGCAGCATTTCAATGACAACGCCTTGCAGTTCGATCATGTCTTCTTTGGACATTAACGATTCCTTTCAGTGTAACGGGTGGGCCAATAGCCCATGCGGCAGTCCCTCACGGAGCGCCGCACGATCTGTGATAGCAGATTGCTTCTATCGATAACCAAGCAGGTAAGACAGGCAGCACACAGTATGAATGTGCCGTTACCAAGGCAAGGCAGACGGAGCGAACTCCGGTGTTGGAGCACGGCCCGGAAGGAGGCAGCCGGCATTATACGGCTAAATGGCTGATTCGTCAGCAGAAATGTAAACAGAATCGCCAGAACGGGGAAGCGGCTGTGTTCGGCACACAAAAACACTTACGCATCCGCAGCTTAGCGCTGTTGTGGGTTGTTGCATCGGTGGCCGCTTGGGCGGATCAAAAGAGGATGAAAACAGGTGCATGGCTTCTGGCGCGACTTCCTTGCTGCATGGCACGGCTTGGGTACGCCTGCTTGGCAAGAACCAGTTCATGGTCTGCTGCACGTCGGCCATTCTGCGTTAAAAGCGCCTTCGGCAGGCTCATTCACTTTATGTAAACTCCGCGTCCTCGGCCGTTTTCGCCTTGTCTCGCCCTGGCTCGCGAGACTTTTAACAGGCGCTAAGGGCTGTTGGAATTGATATTTGTCATAAAAAGAAACTTCATTCTTCATAATCTTACAATTCAATACAAAAATGGGCTGGATTATTCTGTTCTCTACTGCCATCCTGTACGGTTTCGATCATTATCTTTTGCTGATATTCAAATAAATGCAAAAGAGTGCAAGTTGGAAACTCTGT
>JAFANL010000285.1 GCA_019232735.1 Aquitalea sp.
CGGGTGGTGGCTGCTTGAATAGACAAGGCGGGGTCGTTGCCATTAAAGACAGCGTGCTTGTCATAAAAACAGATGGCCGATGGCTATAGGGAATAAATGAGCCATTCCACCGCAATGGTGCGCATGCTTGAAGGGTGGCGAAGGGCAGAAACGGTGCGGATCGGGTTTGATACGGCACGTATAAGCGGAAAGTGGCGGAAGAGAATGGGAGTCGAACCCACCTGGGACCGCTGGCGGCCCCCTCTGGTTTTGAAGACCAACCACCCCACCGGGGATGCTTCTCTTCCATGACGGCCGATTATACCGGTTTCAGGCAGGTCGGCCAGTTTCCGCGTCAACAAGCGGGTCGGTGCTTACCGTCAAGCGACTGAACAGCAGGTTTTCCCGCAGTACATGCTTATCGCCCAGGCGGCGGGTAAAGCCGCTGCGATCATAAAACTCCAGAATCTGGATTGCCAGTTTGCGGCCACAGCCCAGTTGAGTACGGAAGCTGGCCGCATCGGCATGGCCCTGTACGTCACAGAGCCGGCGAATGATGTCGGCCATGTCCAGCATGGTTTCACTGCTGAAATAGCGATCCTGCACCACGGCAACTACATGTCCCAGCCGGGCTGCTTTCTGTAGCAGCTGGCGCATGGCGCTTTCGTCAATGGCCAGATTGGTGGCCAGATCCCGCACCCAGCGCGGCTCGGTCGTGTCGGTAAACGCGGTTTGCAGCTGCTGCCATTGCAATTGCTCGGCCGCAGTGAAACTAAGTACATGTCCGGGCAGATGCAACCAGCCACGGGTCTGACGCAAACGGCCTTGCAGCAGCATCTGATCGAGCAGCAGATTGACTGTTGCCTCCGGCTCGGAGGGGAGCAGCAGTCGGCGCAAGCGTCCACGGCTGGCACCCAGTTGATCGGCTTGTTGCTGGTGCAGTTTGGTCAGCCCCTCCTGCACCGTGTCCTGCATGGCAGACCAGCGCGTGCTGGCATACAGCCTGCCACCAACCTGCTGGCCATCGCAGTGCTGCAGCAATTGTTGCAAGGCCGCTGCATGCAGTTGATTGGCCCAGGCAAACTCATCCAGCACCACGGCTTGCTGGCTGGCCAGTCGTTGCAGTTTGTCCGCTAGCGGCAAAGACTGTTGTTGCAAGGCGTGCAGGTGTGCCAGTCGCTGTGGCTGACGCTTGCCTCGACCAGGAGGCTGCAATTCCAGCACCAGGGCTCCGGCAATGGTGTGGCGGGCGCTGGCATCGCGCAGGATCAGCCGGTCACCATCGGCCAGCCACAGGGGCTGATCCAGCAGTAATTCGGCCAGGCATTCCTCACCGGTTGCCAACTGGCTGCGACTGAGCAAGGAGAGGCGACCGGTAATATGGCGGGCAGCATGGTGGATATGGACGGCCTGCCAGTGCTTGAGCGGGGCAATGGCCTGCAGGCTGATGCTAATGCGGCTGCTGGGAGCGGCGGCAGTGCTGAGCAACCAGTCACCGCGCTGAATCTGTGTTTTCTCCACATCTCCGGCCAGGTTCAGGGCGATGCGCTGACCGGCTTGCCCTTGCTGGCTGCTGGCATTCTGTACGTGCAGGCTGCGCACTCTTACCGTGGTGTCACGGCCACTTAACCACAGCTTGTCGCCCACCGCGACACGTCCCCCCAGCGCCGTCCCGGTCACTACCAGGCCGGTTCCTCCCAAGGTAAAGGCGCGATCAATGGCCAGACGAAAACGCAGTTCGGCCTGGGCTGCCGGCAAGGCCAGCTGTTGCAGCAGATGCTGACGCAGCGCGTCCATGCCTTGTCCGGTAAAGCTGGAAACGATAAACCGTGGTGCGGCTGCCCAGCGGCTGTGTGCCAGTAGCTGTTGCAACTCGGCGGCAACGTGCTCTGCCCGGGCAGGGGAGACCAGATCGCATTTGCTGATGACAATGCTCAGCTGCGGGATGCCGCTGAGCAGCAGGATGTCCAGATGCTCGCGTGTCTGCGGCATGATGCCGTCGTCGGCGGCCACCACCATCAGCGCATGAGGCATGCCGGACAGTCCGCTCAGCATGTTGGCAAGAAACTTTTCGTGGCCCGGTACATCGACGAACCCGACCACACGGCCATCTGGCAGCGGCAGGTAGGCATAACCCAGGTCTATGGTCATGCCGCGTTTTTTCTCTTCCGGCAAACGGTCGGCATTGTGGCCGGTCAGCGCCTGCAATAGCGCGGTTTTGCCGTGGTCGACGTGACCTGCGGTGGCGAAGATCATGCCGTGACGTGGTCGCGGTGGTGTTCCAGGCCGACCGGATCAATGTGCGTCATCACATGGAGCACCTGATGTTCGTTCATGACATTGTCGCGAGCCTGCTCGGCAATGTCGTGGGCGGCGAAGACATTCATGTGACCATCCACTTCCAGGTGCACATCCACCACGATCAGATCACCCATCTTGCGGGTGCGCAGATCGTGCAGCGCCAGCACACCAGGCGTTGCCAGCAGGGTGGCACGGATAGCCTCGGTTTCCTCCACCCCGGCCGCGCGGTCCATCAGGTCATGCAGCGAGTCCCAGGCAAAACTCCAGCCCATCTTGCCGACGATGAAACCGACAATGAGGGCGGCAATGGGGTCGAGGATGGGATAGCCCATCAGGTTGCCGATGATGCCGATGGCGACGACCAGGGAGGAGGCGGCGTCGGAGCGTGCATGCCAGGCATTGGCCACCAGCATGCTGGAGCGCACGCGCTGGGCCACGGCCAGCATGAAGCGGAACAGGAGTTCCTTGGAAATCAGCGCGGTAAAGGCTACCCACAGCGCAATGCTGTGTACGGTGGGGATGGCCGACGGATCATGGAACTTGACGGCGGCAGACCACAGCATGCCAATGCCGACTGCCAGCAGTAGCAGGCCGAGTACCAGCGAGGCCGCATTTTCATAGCGTTGGTGACCATACTGGTGATCGGCATCCGGGGCTTTGCGGCTTTGGTAACCCGCCATCAGCACGACAAAGTCGGACAGCAGATCAGATAGCGAATGTACCCCGTCGGCCACCAGTGCCTGGGATTTGGCAAAGATGCCGATCAAAACCTGAGCCGTGGCCAGGAAGATATTGACCCAGACGCTGACCATGGTGCTGCGGTGAGCGGCCTTGCTGCGTGCTACGGCATCGCCGTCTTCATGCGGGATATGGCTGGTGTGTATGGTCATGACAGTACAGTTCTAAAGCGGGGTGGGGAGTGCAGTATGCCATAGCCGGCTTAAGTTTTTATTAATCGAAAGTATTTTTTTGGTAAATAAAAACAATAATAAGAATGATCTGCATTTCCCGGAAGTTCTGCCCCGCGCATGGCAAAATGGCGACTGTTCTCCACTATTCACAGGAATGGTTTTGGCCCTGTTGCTCAAGTCCCTGCTGGGGGCGCTTGCCGTGTTGCTGATCAGCCTGTTGTCACGCACGCGTAATTACTATATCGCCGGCCTGGTGCCGCTGTTTCCCACCTTTGCGCTGATTGCCCATTACATCGTTGGTAGCGAGCGCGGTCCGGCTGCCTTGAAAACCACGCTACTGTTTGGCATGTGGTCCTTGCTGCCTTATTTCTTGTATCTGTTTACCTTGTATTGTCTGGTCGAGCGCCTGCGTCTGCCGTGGGCACTGGCGGCGGCCACGGCCAGTTGGGGGCTGGCCGCACTGGTGCTGATTCTGGCCTGGAGCCGGTGGCATGCTTGACCGGGCGGGCTAAGAACCGATCCTGTCTTTGCGTAATCGCCCTTGTCGGGAGGAGCCTGTTGGGTTCTTTATTGTGTGTCGGTGTGCAGATTGGCCAGAAAAGCGGCTTCGTCCTCCAGGCAACGCAAATCCAGCCACAATTTGCCCTCGTTCAGACGGCCAATGACCGGCGCGGGCAGGCTGCGCAGGCGATCGGCCAAGGCCTGCAAGGTGCTGCCGCGCCCATCGCATGGCGTGAGGGTGATGGCCCAGCTGGGCAGACGGTCTACCGGTAGCGAGCCGCTACCGATTTGCGACAGGCAAGGCGCATTGGCGGTGATAAAGTCGACGCCGGCAAAACGACTTATTGCCTGCTGCAGGCCTTCGGC
>JAFANL010000020.1 GCA_019232735.1 Aquitalea sp.
GATCTGGACCCGGCCGCCGGTTCCATCTCCGGTTACCGCCAGCTGCAGGGCAAGGAACTGTCCTACAACAATATCGCGGATGCCGACGCGGCCTGGGAAGCGGTCAAGACCTTCGACCAGACCGCCTGCGTCATCGTCAAGCACGCCAACCCCTGCGGCGTGGCCGTGGCTGGTGACACCCTGAGCGCCTACAAGCTGGCCTTCGCCACCGACACCACCAGCGCCTTTGGCGGCATCATCGCCTTCAACCGCCCGGTGGATGCTGAAACCGTGGAAGCCGTGACCGGCCAGTTCCTGGAAGTGCTGATCGCCCCGTCCTTCACTGAAGAAGCCAAGGCCATCATCGCCGCCAAAAAGAACGTGCGCGTGCTGGAAATCCCGCTGGAAAGCGGTGCCAACCGCTACGAACTGAAGCGCGTGGGCGGCGGCGTGCTGGTACAAACCACGGACATCCGCAATGTGGCGCTGGACGAACTGCGCGTGGTGACCAAGCGTCAACCCACCCCGCAGGAACTGTCCGATCTGCTGTTTGCCTGGCGCGTGGCCAAGTTCGTCAAGTCCAATGCCATTGTGTTCTGCAACAACGGTCAGACCGTGGGGATTGGTGCCGGCCAGATGAGCCGTGTCGACTCCACCCGCATCGCCGCCCGCAAGGCACAGGATGCCGGTTTGAGCCTGCAAGGTGCGGTGGCCTCCAGCGATGCCTTCTTCCCCTTCCGCGATGGCATCGACGTCATTGCCGAACAGGGCATCAAGGCCATCATCCAGCCGGGTGGTTCCATGCGTGATGAAGAAGTGTTCGCCGCTGCCGACGAACATGGCATCGCCATGGTACTGACCGGCGTGCGTCACTTCCGCCACTAAGCGCTGTTGGCCACCGTCCTCTTGCCCTTGGCGAGTCAGGGCGGTGGCCATCGGCGATGTCCGCCAAGCCATGAACAAGACAAGCAAGAGCATGCTGCTGGTTGTCCTGATACTCGGTCTGGCCGCCGGGGTGTACTGGCTGGAAAAGCCAGCGGCACCCCCTGTGGCGGCGGTACCGGTCGTCATCCGTCCCGATAACGGCAAACTGGCCGAACAGGCGCTGGCGGTCTATCGCAGCAGCCAGAACATGCAGGCCGGCTCCAAGCCTGGCCAATGGCGGCTGGAGGCGCAGGCCAGCAATAGCCCCGGGCCGTTTGTCGGTGCCTTTGGCCCGCTGCAGCTGGCACAGGACAGCCAGGGACGCCAGTTGCTGCTGACCACCTTTGTGGCCGATACCGCAGACTCGGCAGGTGAAAGCATGGACAGCTTTGCTGCCTCCGGCATTACGCGGCTGCTGATGTTTGTGTTGCAAGATGGTCAGTACGTGTTGCAGGCCGAACAGCAGCTGGAAATGGGCAGCAATGGCATGGCGGCGGCGGCCCGCGTGGTACAGCTTGGCCCGCAGGAATGGGGCTGGATCATGCAGGGCAGCTTTACCCAGCAAGGCTATAGTGCCAGCACGGTGGAGTTTTTCCATCTGGCGTCCAGCCAGATCCTCAGCATGGGCCGGCTGACCGAGAGAGCGGACAACAAGGGCGTATGCGGTGACATCCAGGGCGATGCCTGCCCGGCGGTCACTGATCTGCAAGTGCACTGGCAGTGGTTGAAACCAGGCGGCCAGGCTAGCCCCGGCGGCCCGCGTTTCTATCCGCTGGACGTGCAGTGGCAGGGCCTGATCGATGGCAGGAAAGTCAGCCAGCACAGCCAGTTGCTGCCTGATGCAAGCAGTGGGATCTATCCGTTTCCCGCCAGCTTGAATGTACAATTCTGACCGCAGTCCGGCAGGGACTGCGGCACCATGTCGGCAGCTGCATTGCTGCCGCTAACGATGAAGGATCTCGCAAGATGAAAGTGTTGGTAATCGGTTCCGGTGGCCGCGAACACGCACTGGCGTGGCGTATTGCCAAGTCCAATCGCGTCTCCAAGGTATTTGTGGCCCCGGGCAATGCCGGCACCGCCTTGGACTCCAATCTGACCAATGTCGACGTGAGCGGCAATGAGGCCCTGGTCGAATTTGCCCGCCGTGAAGACATCCAGCTGACCGTGGTCGGCCCGGAAGCCCCGCTGGCCGCCGGTGTGGTGGATGCCTTCCGTGCTGCCGGCCTGAAAGTATTCGGCCCCACCCAGTATTGCGCCCAGCTGGAAAGCTCCAAGGATTTTGCCAAGGCCTTCATGCAACGCCACGGCATTCCCACTGCCGGCTACCAGACCTTCAGCGATGCGGCAGAGGCCCATGCCTATGTGGATGGCAAGGGTGCGCCCATCGTGATCAAGGCCGATGGCCTGGCTGCCGGCAAGGGCGTGGTGGTGGCGCTGACGCTGGACGAAGCCCATGCCGCCATCGACGACATGCTGGTGGGCAACAAGATGGGCAGCGCCGGTGCGCGCGTGGTGATCGAGGATTTCCTGCAGGGCGAGGAAGCCAGCTTCATCGTGATGGTGGATGGCGAGCATGTGCTGCCCATGGCCACCAGCCAGGACCACAAGCGCCTGCTGGACGACGATATGGGTCCCAACACCGGCGGCATGGGGGCCTACAGCCCGGCACCGGTGGTCACCCCGCAGGTGCATAACCGCGTGATGCGCGAAATCATCCTGCCCACGGTGCAAGGCATGAAGAAGGATGGCCACAGCTATACCGGTTTCCTGTATGCCGGCCTGATGATAGACAAGGATGGCAATCCCTTTACCATCGAATTCAACTGCCGCTTTGGCGACCCGGAAACCCAGCCCATCATGGCGCGGCTGAAGTCCGACTTCACCGTGCTGCTGGAGGCTGGTGTCAACGGCAAGCTGGATCAGGTGGAAGCCGAATGGGACCGCCGTGTCGCGCTGGGTGTGGTCTTGGCAGCGGCCGGCTACCCGGAAGCCCCGCGCAAGGGCGATGTGATCAGTGGGCTGCCGGCCGAGACCGAAGACAGCATGGTGTTCCATGCCGGTACGGCCTTTAACGACAGCAAGCAACTGGTCAGCAATGGTGGCCGTGTACTGTGTGCTGTTGGCCTGGGTGACAGCGTCAAGATGGCCCAGAACAAGGCGTATGCCGTGGCCGATGCCATCCAGTTTGCTGGTTGCCAGCTGCGCCGTGATATCGGCAGCAAGGCCATACACCGTCCCAAATAAGCCAGGATTCCTGATGGATGCAGTCTGACGGCACCCCTGTGGTGCCGTTTTTCTTTGCACGGTATTGATACGGCAGGGCGTGTTTTCTACACGATCTTGATCTGCCGGCCGCTACATTCTGCTTATCGATCACCCTCGTGCAGGAGTACGGTATGTCTGGTCCGACAAGCGTGCAACCGGCCCCACTGGAGCCTGACAGTTGCTGGAAGCAATGCTGCCGTCTGCTGCGGCATGAGCGCCGCTGCTGGCGGCGGGTTCGTTATTGGCTGGGACAGTTCAGCCAGGAAGCGCCGGTCTGGCGATGCAGCGCCTGGCATAGGCCGCCGCAGACCACGGCGCCGGCTGATCAGACCTCCTGGCATGACATGGCGGGCTGAGTCTGGCTTGGCTAGACTGGATACGTCGATGTCCAGCGGGAGCCACCGCCATGTCCATCCGTCTACTCCTGGCCAGCTTGCTGTTGGCAAGCAGCCTCACCGTGTCGGCCGCAGCGCCGCTCCGGGTGCTGACCGAAGATTATCCCCCCTTCAGCATGCTGGGGGCCGGCGGCCGTATCAGTGGCTTGTCCACCGAGATCGTGCAGGAGCTGTTCAAACGCGCCGGCACCAATTACGGGATAGAATTGCTGCCCTGGATCCGGGCTTTCAATCTGGCGGTGCTGGAAGCCAATACCTGTCTTTACTCCACCACCCGTACCGATGTGCGCGAACACCAATTCAAGTGGATAGGCCCGCTGGTGGAAAATCCATGGGTGCTGTATGCACGGGCGGAAAACCGCCATGCCATCTTGTCCTTGGAAGAGGTTCGCCCTTTCAAGATTGGCGGTTATGCCGGCGATGCCACCTCGCAATATCTGATTGATCGCGGTTTTGATGTCGATCTGGCCAATAACGACCAATTGAATGTCAGAAAGCTGCTGGCCGGGCGTATCGACTTCTGGGCCACCGGCAAATACCTGGGGGCCTCCTTACTGGCGCGGGAGAAGGTCAGTCAGCTCAAGCCGGTGCTGACCTTCAATACCACTTTGCTCTACCTGGCCTGCAACCCGGCCATGGCGGACAGCCAGGTACAGCAGCTGAATGATGTGCTGCGTGGCATGCAGCGCGATGGCATATTGGCGCGCATCAATGCCAAATATCTTAACCAGAAAGATTGAAATCGCGGCAGATCACGGTTTCACCGGACCGGAAGCTGCCGTTACAATGGCAGCTTCCGTGTTCCTGTGGTTGTCTCTGTGATGTCCCACCAGCCCGTGCTGCCATCCCGCCGCCGCCTGCCCAAGGCCGGCCTGATGCAGCAGGCGCGCGCCCGCTTGCGAGAGGGCGGCGTGATTGCCTACTCCACCGAATCCTGTTTTGGTCTGGGTTGCCTGCCCACCGATATGCGTGCCATCCGGCGTGTGCTGGCGGTAAAGGCCAGGCCGAATCACAAGGGCCTGATCGTGATTGCCGCTGATATCGGGCAGATCCGTCATCTGGTCCGGCCGTTGAGTGCGGCACAATGGGCGGAACTTGCCAGCTACTGGCCTGGTCCCTATACCTTTTTGCTGCCTGCTTCGCACAAGGTGCCACCGGCATTGCGGGGGCGCCACGACAAGATTGCCGTGCGCATCACCGCCCATGGCGAGGCGGCGGCCCTGTGCCGGGCCCTGGGCACGGCCCTGGTGTCCACCTCGGCTAACCGCGCCGGCCAGCGTTCCCTGAAAACGGCACGTGGCTGTCGCCAGGCCTTTGGCACGCGGGTGCTGACGCTGCCCGGCCATATCGGCAAGCGCAGGAAGCCATCCACCATTATCGATTTTGCCAGCGGCCGCGTTCTGCGCTAGGCCGCTGCATTCTGACAAGGAAACATCGTGCAGCAGATTTCCATTTTCAGCCTGGTGATGAATGCCAGCCTGGTGGTGCAACTGGTCATGGCTGGCCTGGCACTGGTGTCCGTGCTGTCCTGGGCACTGATCTTCAACAAGATTGCCGTTTTGCGCGCCGCGCGCCGTCATAGCGACGAATTCGAACGCAATTTCTGGAGCGGTGCCGATCTGAACCGCCTGTACGAAGACGCCAGCCGCCGCAACGACAGCGTGGGCATGGAACGCATCTTCCAGTCCGGTTTTGCCGAATTCCTCAAGCTGCGTGGCCGCAGCGGGGCCGAACTGTCCGACATCATGGATGGTTCGCGCCGGGCCATGCGTGCTGCCGCCCAGCGCGAGCTGGACACGCTGGACAGCCACACCTCCTTCCTGGCTACCGTGGGCTCGGTCAGCCCCTATATCGGCCTGTTCGGTACGGTGTGGGGCATCATGCATGCCTTTATCGGGCTGGGGAATGCCGGTCAGGCAACGCTGTCGACAGTCGCTCCCGGTATTGCCGAAGCACTGGTGGCCACGGCCATCGGCCTGTTTGCCGCCATTCCGGCGGTGGTGGCGTATAACCGCTTCGCCACCGATGTCGACCGCCTGGCCACCCGCTTCGATACCTATATGGAAGAGTTCTCCAACATTCTGCAGCGGCTGGCCACCCGTTAAGTTCCGCTGGGCAGGGCAGGGATTGTTCTGATCATGGAACAGAGCTTTTCCTGCACCCGCTTGAGTTTTTTGCTGGCAGAAGGCAAGGTATGCGGCCAGCATCCCCGAGTCCGCCATGTCTGCCCGCCCCGCTTCCTTGTCTCTGCTGACACTGTCAGCTTTCTTTGCCCTGTATGTGATCTGGGGCTCGACCTATTTTTTCATCCGCATCGGTATCGAATCCTGGCCCCCCTTCATGATGGCCGGGCTGCGCTTCCTGTTTGCCGGTAGCGTGATGTTGGTCTTCCTGCTGCTACGGGGCCATGCCCTGCCTAGCCGGCAGGAGCTGCGTGGTGCAGCCATTCTGGGCGTGCTGATGCCGGCGATCGGCAATGGCTTTGTGACCCTGGCGGAAAAACAGGTGTCTTCCGGCGTGGCCGCCCTGGTGGTGGCCACCGTGCCTCTGTTCACTGTGCTGTTTGGCCGTTTCTGTTTCGGTCTGCGCGCCAGCCGCCGCGAATGGGCTGGCATCGCACTGGGCATGACGGGCATGCTGGTGTTGAACCTGGGCTCCAATCTGCGTGCCAGTCCACTAGGGGCCTTCTGGCTGCTGTTTGCCTCGGCCGGCTGGGCACTGGGTTCGGCCTGGAGCCGGGTGATCGTGCAGCCCAAGGGGCCGATGGGCAGCGCCTGGATGATGATTTTCGGCGGTCTGGCCCTGTTGCTGGGCAGTACGCTGGTGGGAGAGCGGCTGCTTGCGATGCCGTCATGGCAGGGTTGGGCGGCCATCGCCTATCTGTCGGTGTTTGGTTCCATGGTGGCCTACAGTGCCTATCTGCATCTGCTGAAAACGGTATCCCCGGCGGCGGCGACCAGCTATGCCTACGTCAATCCCATCATTGCCGTGCTGCTGGGCGTGGCCTTGTTGGGCGAGCATGTCGGACAACAGGAAATCACCGCCATGATCATCATTCTGTCCGGGGTCATCCTGATCAGCTGGCGCAAGCGCTGATCCTGGCCATTGCCAATCACCACCTTGCTCAGTCCGGGGCCGTCATCGACGGCCCTTTTTCTTGCCGTGCATGCATACCACTAGGCTGTGGTTTTATGACCACGCCTCCCTTCCTGGCCAGCCTGTCTGTTCACGCAGCTCGGCACGCAAGGCCGGGGCTAGCCTTTTCCCGCAATATTTCCCCAGCTGCACACCTTTTAGCTTGTTTTTTATTACCAGTACAAGACCACTTTTGTAAATCTGGATGACAGGTGGCCGTGCTTGAATGGCTTCCTGCTTCGGCTTGTTACGGTTTGGTCTCCATGTTTACAGACTGTTTTTGCTGGTATTTCTGCCTTTATCAGCAGTATTGGTATTGACGTGGTATTTAAGTGGTATTAATTTTGTTGGCAAGTTGATGGCTAGCCGCAAGCGATGAGGAGTGCGATATTGGCCTTGTTATCGACAAGACCAGTTGCAGACCGCTTATGGAAAATCGTTGGAGCGCACTCAAGCCGGAAGGGGAATCCACCACGCCGCTGTATTTGCAGTTGGCCAGAAAGCTGGCGGATGCCATCAATGCCGGTTGGTGGCAGGCCGATGAAGCCCTGCCGTCAGAACGGACGTTTTCGGAAGAACTGGGCATCTCGCGGGTCACGGCCCGCAAGGCCATGGATGTGTTGCTGGAACAGGGGCTGATCCGTCGCCGCCATGGTTCCGGCACTTTCATCACACCACGGCTGGAGCAACCGCTGTCCCGGCTGGTGGGGTTTACCGAACAATTGCGCCAGCGCGGCTTCGAGCCGTCGTCGGTCTGGCTGGAGCGCGGCATCCATCCGCCCAGCAATGACGAGGTGATCAAGCTGGGGCTGTCACCCACCTCGCAGGTGGCGCGGCTAAAACGGCAGCGCCTGGCAGATGGGGTGGTGATGGCGATCGAAATGACCACTTTGCCAGTGGCCGTGCTGCCGGAGCCGCATAAAGTGGGCAATTCGCTGTATGCCTATCTGGATGCCGCCGGGTATTCCGTGGTGCGGGCCTTGCAGCATATTCGCGCGGTGAATGCCTCGGCGGAAATCGCCGGCCTGGCCGGCATCCGCCAGGGCGAGGCCATGCTGTTGATCACCCGCATCGGTTTCAATGCCGACAATCAGGCCATCGAACTGACCGATACCTACTGTCGCAATGATTACTACGACTTTGTTGCTGAACTGAAAAGATGACGACACAAACTGTACTGCAGGGCCGCATCCTGAGCGCCGATGGCTGGCTGGACGGCACTTTGGAACTGGGCCAGGACGGGCGCATCGCGGCTGTCGCCGGCCAGCTGGCCTCGGGCCGCACGGTGGAGCGCTATATCCTGCCTGGTTTCATCGACCTGCACGTACATGGCGGCGGCGGGGTGGACATCATGGAAGGCGGCCAGGCGGCCGAGTCGGTGGCGCGGCTGCATGCCCGTCACGGCACCACCTCCATGCTGGCTACCACCATGACCGCACCGATGGAAGAGATAGAAAGCGTGCTGGCAGCACTGGGACCCTCCTGCCGCCAGCGTGCCAGTGGCAGTGCCCGCTTGCTGGGCGTGCACCTGGAAGGCCCGTACATCAACCCCGGCAAGCTGGGGGCGCAGCCGGATGATGCTTGTCAGGCGGTGTTGTCGCAGATTGAAAAGCTGCGCCAGCTGGCCCCCATCGCCCTGTTGACGCTGGCCCCGGAAATTCCCGGCCACATGGACATCATCCGCGCCCTGAGTGATGCCGGCATCCGGGTGCAGATTGGCCACACCCTGGGTAGCTACGAAGACGGGGTACAGGCCTTGCAGCATGGCGCTGCCGGTTTTACCCATCTGTTCAATGCCATGACCGGTCTGCATCACCGCGAACCGGGCATGGTGGGCGCAGCGCTGGCGCATGCCGAATATGCCGAGCTGATTCCGGATTTGCTACACGTGCATCCCGGTGCCATCCGCACCGCCTTGCGCGCCATCCCGCGGCTGTATTGCGTCACCGATTCCACCGCGGCGGCCGGCATGCCGGATGGCGAATACAAGCTGGGTTCGCACACCGTGCACAAATGCCTGGGCGGGGTGCGGCTGGCCGATGGCACATTGGCAGGCAGCACGCTGACCATGGACCAGGCCTTGCGCAATCTGGTGTCCATCGGTCTGCCGCTGGCCGAGGCCTCGCACCGGCTGTCGCTGTATCCGGCCGACTATCTGGGGCAGGCCGAACGTGGCCGCTTGCAGGCCGGGGCCTGGGGCGATGTGCTGGTACTGGATGCCGCGCTGAATTTGCTGGATGTCTATCTGGAGGGAGAACACCTTGCCGTCTCTGATGTATGAAGAAGCCTTGTCCGCGGCGGATGCCGTCGCTGCCCAACACATGTACGCCGATGAGGGCCTGGCGGTGCTGGGCCGTGAGCTGGCCACCGCACCGCCTTCGCTGGCACTGACCGTGGCGCGTGGCAGCTCGGACCATGCGGCCAATTACTTTGCCTATCTGGCCATGCAGCGGCTGGGTGTGCCGGTGGTGTCACTGCCGATGTCGCTGGTGACCCTGCATCACGCGCCACTGGCGGTAAAAGGTCAGTTGGCGGTGGCCCTGTCCCAGTCCGGGCAGAGTCCGGACCTGATCGACACCATGAGCCGCCTGGCCGAGGCCGGTGCGCGTACCGTGGCACTGGTCAACAAACATGAATCGCCGCTGGCGGCAGCGTGTGAATGGTCGTTGCCGCTGTGTGCCGGCGAAGAAAAAAGTGTCGCCGCCACCAAGAGCTATATCGCCTCGCTGTCCGCCGTGGCGCGGCTGGTGGCGCATTGGCAGGGCGATACCGG
>JAFANL010000100.1 GCA_019232735.1 Aquitalea sp.
ACGAAGCCATCTGCTGTTTGATCTTGATGATGTTGTTATTGGCAATGCTCAGGGTCTGACGCATATCGCGGCAGACCTTGTCGCGCAAGTCCTTGGTGGTATTCAGTTTTTCACTGGAAGAACCCAGGCGCGCGCGGTCGGCACCACCACGGAACAGGTTCAGATTGAAAATGACGGCAACGGAGGAGATATTGGTACGGCCGGTGTATCCGTCGTAGTTATCGGTCGGTGCCTTGCTGGCCTGCAAATCCAGCGTGGGGGAGAACGCACCGCGGCGGGTATTCACCTCGGCGGCGGCCGAGCGGATGCTGGCCAGGGAGCCCAGATAGGCCGGGTTATGCAGAACCGCATTTTTGATCAGTTCATTATTGCGCGGCAGGGCTTCAGTCAACGCAGGCAGTTCATTCAACTGTGCCGGCGGTTCGCTACCGGTCAGGCGGGCATAGCGTGCGGACACATCATGCAGATTGGAGGTGTCGGTCAGCAGATTGCTTTCCGCCAGCGCCAGACGGCCGGCAGCCTGTTCCAGGTCCACCCGGCGGCCTACACCGGCTTGGACTTTCTGCTCGATCTGCTGGTAGATGCCTTTGTGAATGGCATAGTTTTCCTGGGCGGTGTTGACCAGCTGGCGGTAGCGCAGTACATCCTGATAAGCCTGTACGGTTTGCAATGCCATGCTTTCCGACGTGTCCAGCAGTTCGAAGTAGCGTACTTGCTGGTCGTAACCCAGCTGCTTGACCGTGTTATAGGTCTGCAGACCCTGGAACAGGTTCTGGTTGAGGCTCAGCTTCCAGCCGCTCGTCGTGTATTTCTGGTTCGCCACGCCGGCATTGCTGGGGTAGTCGTAGGTCTGGCGATTGGACTCGTAAGTCAGGTCAACCGTCGGCATGTAGCCAGCACGGCCTTCGTTGACATCCTGACCTGCACCACGGAACTGGTGCAATTTGGCGAGGACTTCCGGATTATTCAGAATTGCCTGCCGCACTGCATTATCCACATCAATGGCAGAGGCAAATTGTGGCAGCAATGCAGAAATACCGCCCAAAGCAAATGCCACTGACAATCTGATGGATTTCTGAAGGATTCTCATTAATACTACCCCATGAATATCTTGTTTATTTGTAATTAACTGCTAAAACACAATACATTAAATTATACACACGGAATTTTCAGCACGCTGCAACTTTTCTACCATATTTATATGATGTTTCAGGAATTTACCGAAACCAAATCATTGCCCCGCGCATGCACTGCTCCGCTACTCAATCGGCTGCATGCATGGCCGCGCATGCTGTTACTCCCGCTGATACTCTGGTTTTTATGCCTGGGGGTGACCGGCAGCAGTTTGCCCAGCGAGCAAACGGTAGCACGCTATGGCCCGCAGGCCCAGCGCCTGTATCGTGATTGGCAAACCATGCTGAATACGGCGGGCAGTAGCGACACTCAGCGTCTGAAAGACGTGAATGATTTTTTCAATCGCCGCATCAACTATGCCGAAAACAGCCAGGTCTGGCGGCAAGAAGATTATTGGGCCACCCCTTTAGAAACTTTCGGCAAAGGCATGGCCGATTGCAAGGGATTTGTAATCGGAAAATACGTTTCACTGCGCTTATTAGGCGTATCCCCGGACAAAATCCGCCTGACCTACGTCAAAGCCCGCATTGGTGGCCCGAACAGCAATATCACCCAGGCCCACATGGTGCTGGCATACTACCCCTCGCCAACTGTCGAACCACTGCTGCTGGATAATCTGATCAGCAGTATCCAGCCGGCCTCGCAGCGACCCGACCTCATCCCGGTGTTCAGCTTTAATATGGAAAGTATCTGGGTGGCGGGAACACAAAATAATAACGTCAGCCGGCTGACACGCTGGAAACAGCTGCTGGATAAACTGAAAACCGAAGGCTTTTCTTTTTGAGCATGCCCGTGATTACAAGAAAATTTTCTCTGGTGCAGCGTTTGTGGCTGCTATTGCTGCTGCTGATGACGCTGTCCATTGGTGGCGCACTGATCGCCAATCTGCTGAATGCCCGCAGTTATCTGGAACAACAGCTCAGCGCCCAGAGCGCGGATACCGCCAATTCGCTGGCACTGATGGTGACCCAGTACAAGGCTGATCCGGTCATGGCGCAGACCTTGCTCAGTGCCGCCTTCGAACAGGGACACTTTGCCGAAGTCAGCTGGGAAGAAGCACCGGCGGGTAACGCCATTCATTTGCGCAATGACAGCGGGGCTGAAGATACCCCGGCCTGGTTTCACCGCCTGCTGCCGCTGAAGCCACAAGCCGGCCAGGCCCAGGTCAGCAACGGCTGGCTGCAGGCCGGTCGCATTGTGGTGGTGGCGCATCTGGGCTATGCCTACAGTTCTTTATGGCTGGGCGCCTTGCAAACTGTATTCTGGCTGGTGGCCATTGGCCTGGCGGCCGGCTTGCTGGGCTTTTTTGATATTCACCGCCTGCGCAAGCAACTGCATGCCGTAGTCGAACAGGCCCATGCCATCAGTGAACAGCGCTTCATGCGCATTCCCATCCCCGGCATACCCGAGCTGGCCGAGGTGGTACGCGCCATGAACAATATGGTGGAGCGGCTGCAAAACTATCTGGCAGGTCTGCGCGATGAAGTGGACCGCCTGCGGCGGGAAGTCCTGACCGACAGCAATACCGGCCTGCCCAATCGCGAAGCCTTCGAACAACGCTTTGCCAGCCTGCTTGACCCTGCAGCGGACCCGGCCAGCGGCCATCTCCTGCTGATTCGTGTGGCAGGCCTGGCCGAGCTGAACCAGCGTCTTGGCGGCCAGCGCACCGATGCCCTGCTCAAACGTGTGGCCAATGATCTGTCCAGCCGCTGCCAAAGCCATCGCGGCTGGATGGCCACCCGACTGCGCGGTGCCGATTTCGCCCTGTTCTGCCCCGAGCTGGGTGCCGAGCAGGCCTGCAAACTGGCAGAGGAGCTCTGCCTGTTGTGGCCGGTGTACTGGACCATGGACTTGTCCGATCAGGCCGGCCTTGGCCATATCGGCATCACCTCCTTCCAGAGCGGTAATCAGCTGGGTGAGGTATTGACCCGCGCCAGCCGCAGCCTGACGCTGGCCGAATCCCAACCGCTCAATAGCTGGAAGCTGGATGATGGCAGCAGCAACCTGCCCCAGACCAGCGACTTTGACTGGAAGCAACTGCTGGAAGCCGCGTGCCAGGATCACTCCCTGCAGCTGCGCTGGTACCCGGTGTGCGATCCGGACAAGACCGTACTCTGGCATGAAGGCATGCTGTTCCGCCCGCCAACCGGCGATACCCCGGCCATGAGCGCCCTGCGTCTGGTATCCCAGGCGGCGCGGCTGGATCTGATCCACCGGCTGGATATCAATACCCTGGCACTGGCCTTGCAACAGGGACCGAATGGTATCCTGGCGGTCAATATGTCCCCGGCCTCGCTGCAGCATCCGGAATTCCTGCCCGCCATCCTGCAATTACTGCAGCAGCATCCGCAGCGCCAGATCAATTTCGAATTCCATGAAACCGGTCTGGACGAGCACTGGGAAGACTTTGTCGCCTTCAGCCATGCCATTCGCCCGGCCGGTCATCAACTGGCAGTGGAAATCCAGGGCCACAACATGACCCTGGTGGCACGTACCCATGAGGCCAGTATCAGCTACCTGGTGCTGGACAACACGCTGACCCAGGGTATTCACGCCGATGAAGGCCGCTCTGCCCTGTTACGCGGCCTGCAACGCATGGCCGCCCTGATGGGGGTCAAACTGGAGGCCAAGGGCATCAGCAATAGCGACGATGCCACAGCCCTGATCGAGATGGGCGTGCACTGCCTGACCGGTCCCGCCATCAGCTGATCCGGCTCC
>JAFANL010000138.1 GCA_019232735.1 Aquitalea sp.
GTGTGGCTGATGCTGATATCCGCTTTGTTCCTGCTGCCCAGCGGCATGTTGTTTGAGCGTGTGCCCCGTGCCAGCTGGTGGTGTCTGCTACTGGCCTTGTTATGGGGTGTGCAGCCACAGCTGGTGCATGCCTTGTTCCCTGGCATGACGTATGCCACTGCGCTGGCCTGGCTGGCGGTGGCCTTGTTGGCCGGCTTGTCCTATAGCTTGCAGCAAACGTTTGGCAGCCGTGAATTTGCGGTGTGGCTGGCACGGGCCATCATTGTGGGTGGGCTGATACAGTCGCTGATTGGCCTGGCGCAGTTGACCGGGCTGGCCAATACCTTGGGTCTGTTTTATGACAGCAGCCATCCCACGACTAATATCTTTGGTCATATCGGTCAGCGCAATCAGTATGCGCATTACCTGATGTGGTCGGTGGTCAGCGGGGTTTACCTGTTTGCCGTTGACCGTCTGGCGCGTGGCTGGCTGGCTTTGCTGGTGATCTGGCTGGGCTTGATGTTGGCCTATGCAGCTTCGCGCACCACGCTGCTGTATTTGCTGGCGCTGACCTTGCTGGGGGCAATGTGGCACTGGCGTATGCGCAGCGCTGCCTCGCAGCGCCTGATGTGGTCGATGTTGCTGTCCTGTATCGTGATTTTTGCCGCCCAGTTCGCGCTGCCACTGGTTAATCACCTGGTTTCATTGCTAACACACGCGGCGGTTAACAATGCCTCGGGCGTGGAGCGCCTGGCCGCCAATGGCGATGATATGGGCTCGCGCCGTCTGGCAGAGATGGGCAAGGCCTGGATGACGTTCAAGTCGCATCCGCTGTGGGGGGTAGGTTGGTCACAGTATGCCGCTGAGAGTGTGCGTCTGCAGTCTTTGCCGCAGTTTGCCTCGGCAGGTTTTAATAGTGGTCTGTTCACCAATTGCCATAATCTGGTCCTGCAGTTGCTGGCGGAGATGGGCTTGCCTGTCACGCTGCTGACGCTGGGTGGTTTTGCCTGGGTGATATGGCCTTTCTTCAGTGAAAAGGCCGAGGCCGAAGGCATGCTGGCGCTGGGCTGTCTGGCTGTCACGCTGATTCACAGCATGCTGGAGTATCCGCTGTGGTATCTGTACTTCCTGGCGATGCTGGTGGTGTTTGCCTCGATGTCGCCGGCACAGACCCGTCGTGCTGGATGGTGGGTGTATTGCCTGTGGATGCTGGCGCTGGGCTTTATTGGCTACCAGTCAGTGGTGACCTGGTCGACGTATAACGAGCTGGTTGGTCTTTACACCCAGACGGATAACCCGGCACGGGATGCCAAGCGCCAGCAGCGCTTGGCGGAAATCATGGAGCAGCATCCCCTGTTTGCTTACCATGCCCTCAGTACGCTGGATGATTACCTGACGGCTGATCAAGGCAATCTGGCGCAGAAATTACGTTGGGAGGAGCGTCTGACTGCTTTCCGCCCTTATCCGGACGTGATGATGAAGAAAGCGCAGATGCTGGCACTGGCCGGGCGCGAGGCAGAAGCGAAACAGACGGTCAGCACCGCGTTGGCTTCCTTCCCCACTTATGCCAAGGATTACCTGGATGGTATTGATGATGATGTCCCGGCCTGGCAGCCTTTGCGCGAGATTGCCCAGCAGGTGTTTGATCGTCTGCCACCGCAATATCGGGGTGGTGAAGGGGATTGACCCGAATGGTCGTAATGAAAAAGCCCGCATGATGCGGGCTTTTTTCTTGTCTGACACCGTGAGGCCAATCAGTTGTCGATGACCACGCCTTCACTGAGCGTTGCCTTCATCTTGCTGAGGGCTTTGGCTTCGATCTGGCGGATGCGTTCGGCGGACACACCAAACTCGGCCGCCAGTTCGTGCAGTGTGGCGCCACCGTCATCGGCCAGCCAGCGTGCCTCTACAATGCGACGGCTGCGGGCATCCAGTTCGGACAGGGCGTATTCGATGCCTTCGGTTTGCAGGTGGTCGAAGGCCTTGCGTTCCAGGGCGCGCGTCGGTTCGTGATGGGCATCAGCCAGCCAGTCGATGGGTGCGAAGCCTTCATCGTCACCATCATCGGCCATCAACGCGATATCCTGCCCGCTCATGCGGGTTTCCATTTCACGCACTTCTTCCGGCTTTACCCCCAGATCGGCAGCAATCTGCCGAGCTTCATTTTCGCTCAGTGCAGAGAAGCTGCTCTTCATGCTGCGCAGATTGAAAAACAGTTTGCGCTGCGGTTTGGTGGTGGCAATGCGTACCAGGCGCCAGTTGCGCAGGATGAATTCGTGGATTTCTGCCTTGATCCAGTGCACGGCAAAGGAAAACAGGCGTACGCCGCGGCCCGGCTCGAAGCGCTTGACCGCCTTCATCAGGCCGATATTGCCTTCCTGGATCAGATCGGCTTGCGGCAGGCCGTAACCGGCGTAACCGCGCGAGATGGAAACGACAACGCGCAGGTGCGACAGCACCATCTGGCGCGCGGCCTCCAGATCATTGTCTTGCTGGAAACGGGTGGCCAGCTCGGATTCTTGTTCGGGGGTCAGCATGGGAACACTGTTCACCGCCTGGATGTATTGCTCCAGGCTGCCGCTGGACGACGGAACGGGCAAGGCAAATGTTGTGGTCATCAGTGTAACTACCTCCTTGGGTAGTGCTATCTTAGCACTCGCATATAGAGAGTGCTAGCAAGCAAAGGTTCCTGCGTCAATGAATTTTTCTATCATGCCGATAGCCAAATTCAAGCAGACCACGCAGAAAAGTCCTGCAAATGGCTCAGGCCGGATGTCACCATAAGCGACAACCGGCCTGCTGGGATAGTGCTGGATTGTTAACGAGGTTGAATCTGGCGCAGGTGATGATCAGCCGCCAATCGGGCACCCAGCATGGCCAGTACTGCGGAAATGGCCAGCACGATCAGCAGCTCTGGCGGTGTCAGCCCACGCAAATCCACGCGTTCGTTATAGAGCTGGGCAAAATCATGGATGGCCGGATTGGCGGTCAGCACCAGCCAGCTGGTCAGCCCCCAGGCGGCCAGGCCTGCCAGCAAACCCTGCCACATGGCGTGGTACATGAAGGGGCGGCGGATGAAGCTGTCCGGTGCGCCGATCAGCTTGGCCACTTCGATCTCGTCACGTCGCGCCAAAATCTGCATCCGTACCGCATTGTAAGTCACCAGCACCAGGGCAATGCCCAGTGCCGCGCCCAGAAACCAGGTCAGCTGCTTGCCCATCTCCACCATGCCGTACAGGCGCTTGGCCCAGCGGGCATCAAACTGGGCGGTTTCTACCATCGGCAGGCCGGACAGCTCCTTTTGCAGCATTTCCAGTTCGTGGGGTTCCAGCGTCTTGGGGGTGACTACAAAGGCATCCGGCAGCGGGTTGTCGGTCAGACCATCGCTCAAGCCAGCCAGCCCGTTGCGCTTTTCCAGATCAGACAGCGCCTGCTTTTTGCCGACGAAGCTGTAGCTCTGGATGCGAGGATGCTTGGTCAGCGTGCTGGAGACGGCAGCCAGATCGGCTTCTTCCGCAGATTGCTCCATGAACAGGGTGATCTGTGGCGTGGCCGTCAGCCGGCCAGCCCATTCCTGAATACTGCTGACAGTCAGATAAAGCGATAGTGGCAGGGCCAGGGCGATGGATAGCATCAGCAGGGTGAGCAAGCTGCCAAAGGGCTGGCGCAGAATCTTGGCCAGTGCATGCCTGGCACTTTGCCAGTTCAGATAGAAAAAGTGTTTCATGCGGCGAACTGTCCTTCCTTGAGCCGGATGATGCGGCGGCCGTAGTCTTCCATCAGGGTTTCGTCGTGGGCGGAAATCACCACGGTGACGCCTACCTGATGGAAGGATTTGAACAGTTCCATGATATCCAGCGCATAAGCGCGATCGAGGTTGGCGGACGGTTCATCTGCCAGCAGCAGGCTGGGGCGATGGACGACGGCACGGGCAATGCAAAGCCGCTGCTGTTCGCCACCGGACAGGCGGATCGGCATGGTCTTTTCCTTGGACAGCAGGCCAACCTTGTCCAGTGCGGCACGCACACGGCGGGCGGCATCGCGGCGGTCGAAACCGATGATGTCCAGCGGCAGCATGACGTTATCGAATACCGAGCGGTCAAACAGCAGCTTGTGATCCTGAAAGACCATGCCGATATGCTGGCGCACATACGGGATCTGGCTATTGCGTAGCTTGGACAGGTTCTGGCCGCTGACAATCACCCCACCGCTGGTGGCACGTTCGATGCCAGCCACCAGTTTGAGTAGCGTGGATTTGCCGGCACCGGAGTGGCCGGCCAGAAACACCATCTCGCCGGTGTCGATGGTGAAGGAAAGATTCTTCAGGGCTTCGTTGCCACCGGGATACCGCTTGGTGACCTGGTCAAACTGAATCATGCCTTGCATTCCCCCTTGATCCTGAACCGCAGGCTGCAACTTGCAGCGGCCTGCCGGATACGCCGCAACTGGTGCTGGCCAGGCGACGCTCTATATAAAGCGTATTGATCAGTCGAACAGCGCGTCGACATAATCCTTGCTGTTGAACGGCCGCAGGTCATCAATGCTTTCACCCACGCCGACAAACCGCAACGGAATCGGCCGCTGTTTGGCAATGGCGGCAATCACCCCACCTTTGGCTGTGCCGTCCAGTTTGGTCAGAATCAGGCCGGTCAGGCCCAGGGCGTCGTCGAAGACCTTGACCTGGCTGATGGCGTTCTGGCCAATATTGGCGTCCAGCACCAGAATCACTTCATGCGGGGCATCCGGTAAAGCCTTCTGGATGACACGCTTGACCTTCTTGATTTCTTCCATCAAGTGCAGCTGAGTTGGCAGGCGACCGGCAGTGTCGGCCAGGACAATATCAATGCCGCGCGCGGTGGCGGCCTGGATGGCGTCATAGCAGACTGCTGCCGCATCACCACCTTGCTGTGCAATCACGGTGACATTGTTACGCTCGCCCCAGGCCATCAGCTGCTCGCGGGCCGCGGCGCGGAAGGTATCGCCAGCAGCCAGCAATACGCTCTTGCCTTGCTGTTGATAGTATTTGGCCAGCTTGCCGATGGAGGTGGTCTTGCCGGCACCGTTCACCCCGGCCATCATGATGACAAAAGGCTTCTTGCCGCTGACATCCAGTGGCTGCTCCAGGGGATGAATCAACTCGTTGAGAGAGTCTTTCAGTGCCCCTTTGAGCTCACTGCCGTCTTTCAGGCCCTTCAGGCTGACGCGTTCGCGGACGTCCTTCAGCAGGTGCATGGTGGCATCCATGCCCATGTCGGCCGTCAACAGAACGGTTTCCAGCTCCTCATACAAATCTTCGTCAATCTTGCCGCCACCAAACAGGCCAGCAAGAGACTTGCCCAGCTTGTTGCGGGTTTTGGATAAACCGGCCTTGAGGCGTTCGGTCCAACTGAGCTTTTTGTTGGGGGCTGCATTGTCGGATTGCTCACTGACCACGACTGGCTGCGGAGCAAGCGGGGCAGGGGTCTGGCTGGCTTGTGCAAGCGGAGGCTGAGCGGCGACAGCTTCGGATGCGGCTGGCGGAACAAGGTCAGCCTGGCTGGTCTGGGGTTCTACGGCCGGGGTTTCAACCGGCTTGGGCTTTTTCTTGAAGAAACTGAACATGCGTCTGCGTAGTCAACGGTAGGCGATAAATGGCTAAATTGTATCCTTAAATCGGCAATTGGGCAGAAACGATGGTGAGCTGACTGATAATAAGATGCCATCCGGCCAGCTGTTCACGGCAGACATGGCCGAAGACAGGGTGGGGCTGGCTGATACCAAGTTGTCATCGTGTGACAGGAAGAGTCATTTTACCTGGCGGCAAGTAAGCCTAAGGATGACGCAAGTGCTCTCAGGTGCGGGGTCTGCGGCACGATAACTTGCAACCTAATATATAGAGTGTCTGTGGAAGAGCTGGAGCACCCGATGATCATTAT
The DNA here is from genome assembly GCA_019232735.1 of Aquitalea sp. Classification (GTDB taxonomy): domain Bacteria; phylum Pseudomonadota; class Gammaproteobacteria; order Burkholderiales; family Chromobacteriaceae; genus Aquitalea. Next base: position 5,895 of record JAFANL010000138.1, read on the forward strand.
GATTTGCGCTTCGATATCAGTGCCATGTCCTTACCCGCTGGCTGGAGAGTGATCAGGCTATCGCATCTGCCACTGGCAAAGCAGCTTGACTACTGTGAGCGAAAAGGTGCTGCTTGAGAATCTGCCCAGACTGCAAGGGGGCGACGGATATCACCGGAACAATTCCCGCTTGTGACGGCAGGCGCTACACCTTGAGCGGCAAACTGCTTGCGATGCAGCATGCCAGGCGGGAAAAGAGTAAACTCTCGCCCTTGTGTTTTCAGCCCACGCGTCATGAATCAGCAGCGAAACAAAGTCCGTATCATTGGTGGCCAATATCGCCGCCGCCTGTTGCCCTTCCCGGATGCCGAAGGTTTGCGACCCACCCCTGATCGGGTACGTGAAACCGTCTTCAACTGGCTGGGGCAGGAACTGTACGGCAAACGCTGTCTAGATCTGTTTGCCGGCAGTGGTGCCCTGGGTTTTGAAGCCGCATCGCGAGAAGCTGCCAGAGTGGTGATGGTGGAGAAATCTCGCAAGGTAGCTGAATCGCTGAAAGCCAACCGCCAGTTGCTGGCTGCTGCCTCCATCGACATCGTGCCCATGGATGCAATGCATTACCTGAAAAGTTGCCGGGAAAAGTTCGACGTGATCTTTCTGGACCCGCCTTACGATTCCGATCTGTTACAGCAGGCATTGCCCTTGCTGGCTTCTTTGTTGGCAGAGGGCGGGGTGCTGTATTTCGAAGCACGCCACTGGCCAGAGGAAATGGCAGATTGGCATATAGAAAAACAGGGTAAGGCGGGGATGGTGCATTACGCACTGGCCCGTCCTGCCGTGGAAGCATCGCTGTAATGCCTTGGCTGGTCGCTGCATAAAGATATAACGGGGTGAACTTGCGACCGTGTCATGTGGATGACAGAATCAATACTGTGAATACCTGAGGAAATTACTATGTCTCTCATGATTACCGACGAATGCATCAACTGCGACGTCTGTGAACCGGAATGCCCGAACAATGCCATCTCGCAGGGTGAAGAGATCTATCAGATCGATCCCAATCTGTGCACCCAGTGTGTAGGTCACTACGACGAGCCGCAGTGCCAGCAAGTCTGTCCGGTGGATTGCATTCCGCTGGATCCGGCCCATCCGGAATCCCAGGACGAGTTGCATACCAAATATCTGCGCATCTCCGGCAAGGCCTGATCCGGGCTAAGTCACTGATGTAAAAGAGAAGGCCCCGACTTGCACGGGGCCTTCTTCATTTTCTGGCAAAAATAATGAAAAAAAATGCGACGCAGGTGTTGACGACAGGGGAGGGTATCTATACTATTCGGGTCTCTCAGGGGGGGTTACCCCAGCGGTCAACGGGTCCGGACTGTAAATCCGGCGGCTAAGCCTTCGAAGGTTCGAATCCTTCTCCCCCCACCAGAATTTTAAACGTCTTGGCGGCGTGCAGTTTGAAAGCCGTATAGTTGTTGCAGGCGGGTGTAGCTCAATGGTAGAGCAGAAGCCTTCCAAGCTTACGACGAGGGTTCGATTCCCTTCACCCGCTCCAAGCGTTAATGCCTGTTAAAGGGCCCATGTAGCTCAGGGGTAGAGCACTCCCTTGGTAAGGGAGAGGTCGGCAGTTCAATTCTGCCCATGGGCACCACCCATTTGTTTGTAGTTATTCAAATCAGGAAATTTTGCCATGGCTAAGGAAAAGTTCGAGCGGACCAAACCGCACGTAAACGTCGGCACCATCGGTCACGTTGACCATGGTAAGACCACCCTGACCGCAGCGATCACTACCATTCTGTCGAAGAAGTTCGGTGGCGAAGCCAAGGACTACTCCCAGATCGACAGCGCGCCGGAAGAAAAGGCACGTGGTATTACCATTAATACCGC
>JAFANL010000064.1 GCA_019232735.1 Aquitalea sp.
CGTGGGTTTCATGCAACCGTGGCGCTTCATCCGCATCACGGAGACGGCACTACGCCAGCAGCTGCATGCCGAGGTGGAAGTGGAACGGGTAGCCACCGCCAAGGCACTGGGCCAACGTGAAGAAGAATTCATGAAGCTGAAGGTGGAGGGCATTCTCGACTGTGGCGAGGTGCTGGTAGCGGCGCTGATGGACGGGCGCGAACGGCATGTATTTGGCCGCCGCACCCTGCCGGAAATGGATATCTGCTCCATTGCCTGCGCCATCCAGAACATGTGGCTGGCCGCCCGTGCTGAAGGCATCGGCCTGGGCTGGGTATCGCTGTTCGACCCGCAGCGGCTGGGCGCACTGCTGGGCCTGCCCGCCGAAGCCAAGGCAGTGGCCATCCTGTGCATCGGCCATGTCGAGGCCTTTTACGATAAACCCATGCTGGAACAGGAAAACTGGGCGCAGCGGCAGAATCTGGCCGAGCTGGTATTTGAAAATGGCTGGGGTCGTAGCCAGTCCTGATCAGTCAGACTGCGCGGCCTGCATCACCTGGTTGCGGCCGGCCCGCTTGGCCGCATACAGGGCCAGGTCGGCATGGCGGTATAGCTCGTGGAAGGAAAGGCCAGGCTGCCATACGGACAGGCCCATGCTGACGCTGTAAGGAATACTGCCCCCCAGCGATGTAGCCGGCATCGCAGCCGCACCCTGCCGCAATCGCTCGGCCAGTGCCATCGCCTGCGCGGCATGGATTTGCGGCAACAGCAGTGCAAACTCCTCTCCCCCCATGCGACCGACCATATCCCCCGGCCGCAGGCCCTGGCGCAGCAGGTTACAGAATGTCAGCAGGACCTGATCGCCTGCCTGATGGCCATGACGGTCGTTGATCTGCTTGAAATGGTCCAGATCCATCAACACCAGGCACAGGGGCAATGCACGCGCTTCGGCCTGTTGTATCAGCTGCATGCTGCGGGTTTCAAAACACTGCCGGGTCAACACCCCGGTCATGCCATCGCGCTCGGCACGGAAGGTCGCATCGCTCAGCAGGTGCTCCTGCACCATGGCCACGGCCAGCATGGACAGGCCGGGAACCAGGGCGGCCGTCAGGCTCATGGAGAAGACATTGGGCAGTGTGGTGGCAAACAGGTCTTGCAGATTGCCAAACCCGGCACCGTAGTAGAGGGAGCGCAGCAGATGCAGCAATGAGGTGGCCGCACTGCAGGCCACACACAACCAGTAGACGGCTGCGCGCTGTTCCGCCGGACGATGGCAGGCCAGCAAGGCGGCGGTGGCGGCAAACACGATGGCAATGCCACCGGACGACACCACAATCCGAATCAGGATGGAGTCCTCTGCCAGCGTAAACCACAGCAGGGCAAGCACGGCGGACAGCACCATCAGTGACAGGGCACGCACATGGGTTGGCCGTCCCAGAAAACGGGCACAGCCAATATAAAAGGCACTGGCCGCGACCAGCCCCAGACCATTACTGAGCACCACGCTGAACACCAGCGGCAGGGCGGTACGCAATGCCAGCGCCGGCAGATAGCCCAGCATGGCGACATTGGCCAGCAGCCAGCTGCGGGTTCCCGCCACCCCGGCTTTTTTCAGCGACCACAGCTGTACCGTGTTACAGGCGCACAGCAATTCGGTCACCAGAAAAACCGGGAGCAAGATGGGAACAGTGTCAGCAGCAGCCATGGTCCGTTTCCGTACCGAAAAACAAGCTGCTCATGCTAGTCCTTGCCAGCCGGTGGGTACAAGAAAATTATATTCATTTGGTATTTTTTTACATCAAACCAATACCAAAAAGTCATCATTTCTCCGACTTTTTGGTATTGCTTTGCCCGGCCAGAACGGCCCGGCATCCAGACTGCATGCTAAGGGCAAAACCGATACTCAGTCCACCTTGATACCAATTCCATGGGCGTTTGCCGCGGGATCAATAACGACCTCACTCAGTCTGGATGACGGCTGGCTGCCGCCTCCTCCCAACCGCCACCCAGTGCCAGGAACAGATTGACCTGATCCTGGGCCAGCTGACTTTCGGCACTGGCTACGGCCTGCTCGTTGTTCACCAGGGTGCGATCGGCATCCAGGCTGGACAGATAAGGCGCACGACCAGCCTGATACAGGCGGCGATTCTGTGCCGCGGCATCGCGGGCGCTGTCACGCGCCGTGCGCAGCAAGGCCAGTCGTTGCAGGTCCTTGCCATACAGGCTGAGGCTGGTCTCCACCTCGCGCAGGGCATTGAGCACCACACCATCGAAGTGAGCCAGCGCCGCAGCATTGTCGGCCCGGGCGGCAGTCACCCGGGCGTGGCTGCCACTGTCGGGAATGGTCCAGCTGATCAAGGGCCCAAAGCCGAAGCGCTGGGTGGAACGCTTGCCCAGGTCCTCGACAAAGCCGGTAAAGCCGGCCGATGCGCCCAGGGTGATGCTCGGATACAGTTCTGCGGTGGCCACGCCTATCATGGCACTGGACTGGGCCAGCCGACGCTCGGCCTGTTTCACATCCGGCCGGCGGGCCAGCAAGGCACGGCCATCCCCCACCGGAATGGCCTGCGCCAGTTGCGGCTCCTGCGCGCAGGCCAGGGCCGCGGCCGGCAAGGCTTCGCCCGGTGCCTTGCCCAGCAACATGGCCAGACGGTAATGGGCAGCATCGCGCTGGGCCAGATAGGTCGGCAAACCCGCCTGTACCGCGTCCGCCTGGGACTGGGCACGCAGTACATCCGTGCTGGTCAGCCGACCGGCGCGTGCCAGGCGACGGGTCAACTCCAGCTGCTTCTGCTGCAAGGCGGATTGCTGCTGCAGTACCTGATAGCCATGGTTGGCCGAGCAGATCTGCAGATAACTGCGCACCGTTTCGGCAGTCACGGTGATGCGGGCCAGATCGCGGGCGGCCAGCACAGCCTCGGTATTGGCCTCGGCCGCTTCCTCGCCGCGCTTGAGCTTGCCGAACAGATCCAGCTGATAGGCCACCCGTATGCCCTCATCCCCCAGATTGGTGACCGGCAAGGGCTCGTCCAGCAGCATGCTCTGGCCGGAAACCCGCGCCCGCTCGGCCGAGGCTGAAATGGCCGCATGCGGGCCGGCTTCGGCGTTGACTTCGCTGGCTACGGCCATGGCCTTCTGCAGATTGGCCGTTGCGGCGCGTAAATCGGTGTTGGCGCCCTGCGCCTCCGTCACCAGCTGGTTCAGCACCGGATCGTGGTAGAGCTGCCACCAGCGAGCCGCTACGGCTTGCGAGCTGGTCAGCTTGCCATCGGCATTGGCAAAACTGCCTTGCGCGGCGGGCCGCTGTAGCGCGGCACTGCCCGGCAGGCGGTAATCCGGCCCCACGGTGGTACAGCCAGCCAGCGCAGCCACCATCACCAGCAGGCTGGCAGGACAAAAGCGGCTCACTGCTGACCTCCCTTGCCGGCCACGATGGCCACGGTGGCGGTACGGCCGGCAATCATGCGGAAGTCGGCCGGAACCTCATCCAGTGTGATGCGCACCGGAATGCGCTGCGCCAGCCGCACCCAGTTGAAAGTGGGATTCACATTGGGCAGCAGGCTGGCACCATTGCTGCGGTCGCGGTCTTCGATACCGGCGGCAATACTTTGCACATGACCGCGCAGCTTGTGCGCCTGCCCCATGATCTGGATATCCACCGGCTGGTTCACTTGCACCCGGTCCAGCTTGGTTTCCTCAAAATAGCCATCCACGTGGAAGGAATGCGCATCCACCATCGACAGCACCGGCTTGCCGGTGCTGACATAGTCACCCACCCGTGGCATGCGGTCGTTCAGATAGCCATCCACCGGGCTGCTGACCACGGTACGCTGCAGATTGAGCCGGGCCACCTCCACGGCGGTGCTGGCGGCGGCAACATTGGCCTCGTCCTGCTGCACGCGGGCATCGCTCTGCTCGATGTTTTCCTTGGCCACCAGATCGGACAGGCCACGGTTACGCGCGGCTTCACGTCGCACCTGGGCCAGACCGGCATTCTGCAAGGCCAGCGCCGCTTCGGACTGCTTCAATGCCAGCGCATAACGGGCGCGGTCGATGACGAACAACACCTGGCCACGCTTGACCAGCTGGTTGTCGCTGACTTTCACCTCGGTGATCAGCCCGGACACATCCGGTGAAATCTGCACCACATCGGCACGGATGTGACCATCGCGCGTCCATGGCGCATTGGTGTAGTAATCCCACAGGTAGCGCCCCACCAGCACGGCAGCCACCACAACGATCAGGGTCAGGGCCACCGGCCCGCTTTTCTGTACCAGCTTTTTCATCATCACCATCCGCGAGTCAGCACGACGAAGCCGCCGAGCACGATCACATACAAGGCAAAGTTCATCAGTGAACGGTGCCATACCAGTTTGTAGAAGCCCAGCTGCCCCAGGAGGATGCGCAATGCGGCGGTGACGCCGAAAGCCAGCACCATCAGGATCAGCAGGCTGGGGAAATACACCCCGTAGATTTCGATTTCACCGATCACGGCGACACGCCTCCAGCAGGCAAGGGTAAATCAGCCGCCGTCATGGCATAGCCAGCAGCGGCCGGAAACAGGGTAATGCGCAGTTCGACCAGGGCATTGAGCACGGTCAGCACGTGGTGGTCGTTGCGCCGCGGTTCGGCCAGCACCTGCGCCAGCGCGGTATCGATCTGCGCCAGCAGGCCGGCTGCGGTCTGTGGCTGCAAACGCAAGGCCAGGGCCTGGTGGTAATGCGCGGCCACCCCATCCAGCACGTGCTGCACCCGTACGCCGGCAGGACCGGGCAAGGCGTTTTCGTCGCGCTGCAAATGCAACACGCTAAAACCGGTGCGCAACTCGCTGAACACCAGCGGCAGTTGATCGTGGCCATTGGCCGCCAGCCGGGGAATCAGCTGCCCCAGCCGGTCCAGCATGCGCGCGGTCAGCTGCGGATAGTCTTCCAGCCGGCGACCGGAGGCCGTTTCCGCCAGATCATGCCAGCTGGCACGCCGCAGGCGGCGGATGGCCAATTCGATGCCAAAGGGCCGTACCAGCAGACTGAACAAGAGCGCGAACGATACCCCCACCACGGTGGCAACATTCCCGTTGAAGAAGGCGGTGAAGTCGGTGTCATAAGCCCCTTGCAGGCTGAGGAAGGTGGCGGTGTTCACGGTCAGCATCATGGCAATCATGGTGAACTGCGGCCGGGTAAACAGCGTGCCCACCAGCAAAAACGGCAGCGCCAGCATGGCCACCAGCATTTCAAAGGTATAGGCCGCCGGGATCACCATGAACAGCAATACCGTGGTCAGCACGATGCTGACCAGTGCCCAGATCAGGAAGGTACGCATCATCGGTGCCGGCTCGTCCAGCGCAGCAAAAAAGCAGGAGGCAATGGCCACCATGATCACGGCGCCGGAACCATCAGTCCAACCCAGCTGTATCCACAATTGCGAAGCCAGGAAAATGGCGGCCGATGCCTGCAGCGAGGAAAAGGCCATCATGCCGTAATCGTAATGACGCGCCGTGCCGCCCACCGGCCAGTGACGGTAGGCCGGCTTCCAGCTGAAGGTGGGATGTTCCTCGACAATCAGTTGCTGCAATAAGCGGCAGTCCAGCCACAGATTGATCAAGGACTGCAGCCGTGCCAGGCCATGGGCGATCAGCAGCGCCTGCCAGCCATCCCCACTGGCGATCTCCTGCTTCAGCGCCGCCAACTGGCGTTGCAACTGCGGTGCTTGCCGACGCATGGCGCTACTGTCGTCTCCGGACATCCACTGGGCCACCTGTTGCATCAGCGCGGTCAGCTCTGCCGGAATGCCATCCTTGTATTGCAGCAAGGCCTGCCGGGTCTCGCTCAGCGATGACAAGATCGGCAGCAGCATGCTCATGCGCCCGCGCAGCTCGCGGGCATTTTTGACCATGGCAAAGCTGGTGGTGTCGTAGGACAGATGAGAGATGAACTGGTCCAGCGCCAGAATGTCCGCTGCCAGCTTGTGGCGGCTGGCATGCCCACCCGCCTGGCTGCGCGTACCCACCGACAGCAATTCACAGGCCCAGTCCCGCGCATCACCCAGCCAGCTGTTCAGCCTGGCACTGAAAATGGGGGCCACCTTGCCGGGAAACAGCAGCGCCGACACCACGCTGGCACACAGGATGCCCAGCAGGATTTCCTCGCTGCGCGCCAGCGCCAGATCAAAGATGTTTTCCGGGCTGTTGAGTGCCGGCAAGGCAATCATCGGCAAGGTATAGGCCGACAACATGAACAGATAGCTGCGTGGCGTGCGATCCAGCAAGGACACGCTCAGCAGGGAGCCCGTCCACAAGGCCACCACCAGGCTGAGCAAGGTGGGCGCATTGACAAACAGCGGTGTCAGGATGACGGCGGCCGAGGCCCCCAGCAGCGTACCGCCAATACGGTATACCGCCTTGGAGCGGGTGGCCCCGGTCAGTGGATGCGACACCACGTAGACCGTGGCCATCGCCCAGTAGGGCCGTGGCAGTTCCAGTGCCATGGCCAGGTAGAGCGCCAGCATGGCAGCCAGGAAGGCCTTGGCCGAAAACAGCCAGTCGCGCCAGGAGGGAAGCGTCATGCCCGCTCCTGACGGGACATGGCCAGCAGTTCACCGGCCAGCTCGGGACGGCGGTAAGCCTCCTCCACCGCGGCAAACACCCGCAGGGTAGCCTGCAGATCTGCCTCGCTGACCTGGCGAAACACCAGCGCGCGCAGGTTGACCAGCTCGGTCTCGATCTTGCTGGTCAGCACCCGGCCCTCATCGGTAAACCACAGGGTATTGGAGCGGCGATCCACCTTGTCTTTTTCACGTCGCACCAGTCCGTCGGCAGCCAACTGGTCGATCACCCGCACCAGCGACGGCCCCTCGATGCCGATTTCCTCAGCCAGCGCGACCTGATTGATGCCCTCGCCCAGGCGACCGATAAAGATCAAGGCCGTGGCACAGGGGGCGGTCAGGCCATGGCCGAACACCACATCCTGCGAGATATGCCGCCATTTGCGCCCTGCCTGCATGATGGCGCTGGTAATGCCAAGGCGCAGTAAATCCACACTGTCCATAATGGTTTGCATGTAAATGATTTGATTGCTAATCAATTATAGCGACAAGAGCATGCAGACGGCAAATTCTTTGTAGCAGAATTTCCTGGCCGGCACGCACCACCGGCCGGGGCCATCCAGATGGACGGCACATGAAAAAAGCCCTGATCACTCAGGGCTTTGGCAAGCAAGGATTCAGTCACCGTGGCGGTAGTAGCCATCACCACCATGCCAGTGATGATCACGGTCTTCGCCATGCCAGTCGCGATAATGGTCGCGGTGCTCCACGTGCCAGTGCCGGTACGGCCCATCGAAGCGTTGCGGCTCGGCATAGACCACACGCTGGTAAACCGGCACCGCCACAGGCGCCATCACAGGTACCGGAGCCGGGGCTGGGCGATAGCTGCGATATTCATCGCGCTGGTAGGCCAGCGCCGTACCCACACTCCCCCCTACTGCACCGCCGATGATGGCACCGTTGCGCCCACCAATCGACTGCCCCACAGCAGCACCAACAGCACCGCCCAGGGCACCACCCAGGATGGCAGAAGCATCGGCATGTGCCATGCCGGTAACAGACAGCGCCAACAGCGCCGGAATCAGGATTCGGGTTTTCATGACTGGACCTCCAGTACGTTGATACCAGTCCAGCTTACTGCGCTTTGCGTAACCGCTTGTAAAACAGTGTGAAGAACTATTGCTATCACCATGTCGTGCTCCGGATATGACATCCGTCAGCTTTCCTGCAATCCAAGCCGCTATAATGCCGCTTTCTCCAGCGGCCACACCCCCGTCATGCGCCATAGCTTCCCGCGTAAACTTCTCTTTCTGAGCAGCCTGGTGTTCGCCGCCCTGCTGTTCGGCACCAGCGGCTACATGCTGATCGAAGGCTGGACCTTTTCCGACAGCCTGTTCATGACGGTCATTACCCTGGCCACCATCGGCTATGGTGAAACCCATAATCTGTCGCTGGAAGGCCGCTACTTCACCATTGCCCTGATCGTGTTTGGCACCGGCGTGGTGGGTTACGGCATTTCCTCACTGACCTTGATGCTGTTCCAGGGCGACCTGCCGCTTTATCTGAGACGAAAGAAAATGGAAAAACTGATTGCGCGCATGCGTGGCCACACCATCATCTGCGGCCTGAGCCATACCGGGCGCTATGCGCTGGAAGAGCTGCTCAGCACCCAGCACCAGGTGGTGGTGATCGAAAAGGACGAAGCCAATACCAGCCTGCTGCAAGAGCTGGACGTGCCCTTTATCGTCGGCGATGCATCCGAGGATGAAAACCTGAATGCGGCAGGCATCACCCATGCCCGCGCCCTGATTTCCTGTCTGAGCGCCGATGCCGACAATGCCTTCGTGGTGGTGACGGCCAAGAGTCTGAACAAGGCCGTGCTGGCCGTGGCCAAGGCGGAAAACGAAAGCTCACGCAAGAAGCTGCTGGCGGTGGGGGCCGACAATGTGGTCATTCCATCCCATCTGGGTGGCATGAACATGGCCAATATCGTGGCCCACCCGGAAACCCTGCACTTCTTCGAGCATTTACATCACCGTTACCCCAACCAGTTCCACGCCCAGGTCCATGTACTGGACGAACGCTGGGAAGGTTTGCCGCTGGCCAGCTTTCTGCAAGACGGCTTTGCCGGCAAGGCCATGGTCATTGCCCTGGAACGCAGCCCGGGCGAGGTGGAGTTCTCCCCGGGACCGGAAGTCATCATGCACAGCGGCGAATCATTGCTGCTGATCAGCAATCAGCATGCTGCCATCCAGCAGGCCACAACCGCCTCCTGAGCAGCCAGCAGCAGACCAACAAGCACAAAGCCCGGCACTGCCGGGCTTTGTCTGTCTCTGGCATGCGCCATGCGGCGCAGTCCATGCTTACATGGTTTCCAGCACCTTGATACCCAGCAAATCCAGACCGGTGCGCAGCGTCTTGCCGGTGAGGGCCGCCAGTTGCAGACGGCTGGCACGCACTTCGCCTTCGCTCTTGAGAATCGGGCAGGCTTCGTAGAAGCGTGAGAACAGCGTGGCGATCTGGTACAGATAATTGGACAGATAGTGCGGGTAGCAGCCATCAGCCACCGACAGCAGCGTGTCCTCGAACTGCGACAGCGCGGCAGCCAGCTGCTTTTCCGCCGGCTCGGTAATCACGATGGGCGCATTGGCGTCCACGTTCTCGGCCTTGCGGAATACGCTCTGTACACGGGTATAGGCGTATTGCAGATAGGGCGCGGTATTGCCTTCAAAGGCCAGCATGGTGTCCCAGTTGAAGATGTAATCGCTCATGCGGTTCTTGGACAGATCGGCATACTTGACCGCACCAATGCCCACGGCGGCGGCGATTTCACGCTTTTCCGCCTCGGGTAGGTCCGGGTTCTTTTCCGACACCAGCGCATAGGCACGCTCTTCCGCCTCGTCCAGCAACTCGATCAGCTTGACCGTACCACCGGAGCGGGTCTTGAACGGCTTGCCGTCGTCGCCCATCATCACGCCAAAACCGATGTGCTCCAGCAGCATGCTTTCCGGGGCGAAACCGGCTTTGCGGCAGATGCTGAACATCTGGGCAAAATGCTGGCTCTGACGCGCATCCACCACGTAAATCACGCGGTCCAGGTTCAACACCTTGTGACGGTAGCGCACTGCACCCAGATCGGTGGTGGTGTACAGGAAGCCGCCGTCTTTCTTGCGGATGATCACACCCATCGGCTCGTCATCCTGGGTGCGGAATTCCTCCAGGAACACCACCTCGGCGCCTTCGCTCTCGCTAAGCAGGCCAGCGGCGCGCAGTTCTTCCACGATCACCGGCAGGTCGTCGTTATAGGACGATTCGCCACGCACATGTTCACGCTTGAGGCCAACGTTCAGCTTTTGATACACCGCTTCGCAGTGCTTGAGCGAGATGTCGACAAACTGCGCCCACAGCTTGAGCACTTCTTCGTCACCGCCTTGCAGACGCACCACGTAGTCACGGGCGCGGTCGGCAAATTCTTCGCTTTCGTCAAAGCGCACCTTGGCGTTGCGGTAGAAGCTTTCCAGATCGGACAGTTCGATGTCGGCCTTGCCATCCTGGCTGGTTTCCACCAGATAGGCGGTCAGCATGCCGAACTGGGTGCCCCAGTCGCCCACGTGGTTGGCGCGCACGACATCATGGCCGAGAAATTCCATCACCCGCGCCAGCGCATCACCGATGATGGAGGAGCGCAGGTGGCCGACGTGCATTTCCTTGGCCAGATTCGGCGAAGAGTACTCCACCATCACGTGCTGCGGCTCGACCGGAGTAATGCCGAGTTTGGCATCTTTCAGGGCGATTTCACTGCGACGGGCCAGGTATTCGGGGGCCAGATGAATATTGATGAAGCCCGGGCCGGCGATTTCCACCTTGTCGGCAATGCCTTGCAGATCCAGTGCCGCGACCACTTTCTGGGCCAGTTCTCGCGGATTGGTCTTGAGTGCCTTGGCAGCGCCCATCACGCCATTGGCCTGATAGTCGCCGAATTCCGGCTTGGATGCCGGCTGGATGACCGCCGGCGCATCCGGCGCACCCGCAGCGGCCAGTGCGGCCTGTACCCGTTGATTGATCAATTGCAGAAGAGTCATTCAAAGCCCCATATTGCCGTGAAAACGAAAAAAATCCTTCGTTTTCGAAAAAATTAACAGTGTCGATTGTATGCCCCCCAGCCTTGAGGGGCAATGTTTGCATCGCAGCAAACTGGCTGTAGCTGCGCCAATCCGGTGCAAACAGCGGGCATCACCCGCCAATCATGACAACCAGATCGTCTCTCCAATGGCTGGCAGCATGAAATCGCTGGCCGGAACATTCTGCTCGCGCAAGGCCATGGCCAGTTCGGCCATGGGCTGCTGGATGGGCTCATCGGTCAGGATGAAAGTGCCCCAATGCACAGCCCACGCCTTTTTCGCGGCCACATGCTTGAAAATGCGCACGGCCTCCGCTGGATTCACATGCTGGGCACGCATGATCTTGCGCGGCTCATAGGCACCGATGGGTAGCAGGGCAAAATCGATAGGACCGATATGCAGGCCGATCTCATGGAACAACTCGGCCTGGTAACCGGTATCACCTGGAAACCACAGCTTCAAACCCGCGCTCTCCAGCAGATAGCCTCCCCACAAGGCCCGGTTCAGATCGCCCCAGGGGCCACGGTTGCTCCAGTGG
>JAFANL010000297.1 GCA_019232735.1 Aquitalea sp.
CAACATGCTCGGCGACGGGATCAAGTGGCAACAGCGTGCTCGCCCGGATCGGATTGATGGGTAATAAAGCCAACAGCAGCAGTCCAACATGATTGATTTTCATTGCACACCTCACAAAAGACTGTTTCCTCGCATAAAGCAAATGGTGTGCCAGTAAATTATATTTGTTATTTATCAATAACTTACAAAACAACACCCCTCCACACAGCTCTCAATGACAGGGAATCTGTCGCCATACAGCGACAGGTTTTGCTGAAAAACACGCAAACCATTGCCACATAAAGGAAAACCCCTGTCGCCAAACAGCGACAGGGGTGTCGGGGCACACCATTTTCAGGAATCCTTGAAGGCGGAAGCCACCAGGTCGTGCTTTTGTAGCAGCCGGTAAAATTCGGTCCGGTTACGGTCAGCAATCCGGGCGGCAGTAGTGACATTACCCGCACTGACCCGCAGCAGTTTTTCCAGATAATCCCGCTCAAACTGCCGGCGCGCCTCCGCCAGTGTGGCAATACTAGCCATACCATCCGACACGGCTTTCTGTACCGCGGTGAGGGGAATCAGGCCCGACGTGCTTAATACACAGCACTGTTCAACCGCATTGGCCAGCTGTCGCACATTGCCGGACCAACGCAAACTGCATAGATACTCCATGGCATCCGGAGCGAAACCTGCAACCTCCTTGCCATAGCGTGCTGCCAACAGGGTGAGGAAATGCTGGGCCAGCAAGGGGATATCTTCCCGCCGCTCACTCAAGGGAGGCAGGTTCAAGGCCACTACATTCAGCCGGTAGAACAAATCCTCACGGAACAGACCGTCACTGATCAGCGACTCCAGATCGCGGTGGGTCGCGGAAATCACCCGTACATCAATGGCTACCGACTTGCTGGCACCGACCGGCCGTAGCTCACGCTCCTGCAACACCCGCAGTAGCTTCACCTGCAAGGCCAGCGGCATATCGCCAATCTCATCCAGAAACAGGGTTCCTCCCTCCGCCTGCGAGATCAAGCCCTGATGCCGCGTTGCGGCACCAGTAAAAGCCCCTTTTTCATGACCAAACAGCTCGCTTTCCAGCAGATTGTCCGGAATGGCACCACAGTTCACCGCCACAAATGGCCCGGCGGCACGCGCACTGGCACGATGCAAGGCGCGGGCCAGCACTTCCTTGCCACTGCCGCTCTCGCCACGAATCAATACACTGGCATCCGTCGCCGCAATCAGACGGGTTTCCGCCAGCAACTCCTCCATCAGCGGACTGCAACTCACCACTTCTGTGCGCCAATCCTCCTGCCCTGGGTGTGCCATGGCGGGGGAGGATAGCATCAGGGCCTGCTCCACCTTGCCCAGCAAGGCTGCACTATCGAAAGGCTTGACCAGATAACCGAACACGCCGCGACTCACCGCCGTCACGGCATCCGGAATAGTGCCATGTGCGGTCAGTATGATGACGGGCATGGCCGGGTAGCTTTTTTTGACCAACTCAAACAAGGCCATGCCATCCATGCCGGGCAAACGCCAGTCAGTGAGCAGCACATCGGCACGCCGCACGGCCAATGCGCCCAGCGCCGCCTCTGCCGTCGCCGCCTTGTCCACCAGATACCCAGCAGCTTCCAGACGCAGGCTCAACAAACGCAGCAAGTCCGGATCATCATCCACCAACAGGACGCGGCTATTTCGCATCATGGCCCGACCCTCCTCTTGCTCGCCTTGTCGGCCATGGATTGCTCAATCAGGCGCAAGGCATCCAGCTTGGCGGACAACTCCTCGATACGCCGTTGTTGCTCACTCGACTGCGCAGCTGCGCGTAGTACCGCTTCATCATGGCGACGGCGCTCAAGCAACTGCATTTGCAAAAGGCTCAACAAACCCTGCCAATCCTCTGCGGGATCCACCCGCAATTGTCCACTGGCCAGATCCAGCTGCTGCTGCAATCTGGACAAATCCGGTCTGGTTTCGGTATTCAGCAGCTGCAAGCCCACATAGCGCAGCCTGTCGCCGATACAGCCATCCTTAGCGGGTAGCAGGGCTTCTCGGCCCCGTTTCAAGCCTGCCAATACCGTATCGGCACCGGGGCATACCCGAGGCTGATATTTGGCAAGCGCTGCATTACTCCCCTCCTTGGCCGGCCGTCCCGTGCTGACACAACCCACCAAACCGGCCAGCAAGAGCACTACCCCACAATACCTTTTCATATTTCTGTTTTCCCACTCGGCAGCAATGGCCACCAGACACGCAAACAGGCTCCATGCTTTACTGGCAGGCACTCCACGTCGCCCCCCATCAGTTGCGCAAAAGTCTTCACCATGGTCAGCCCGATTCCGGTACCCGCCGGCTCTCCGGCGGGGGGCATGCCCGTATAAAAAGGCTGAAAGACCAGCTCGCGCTCCTGCGGACCAATACCGGGTCCTTCATCCGCCACCTCGATCCAGCTGCACTCCGCATCATCACCAAAAGCTACGGAAATACTTCCCTGGTATGGCGAGAAACGGATGGCATTAGAGAGCAGATTATCAATAATGGTTCGAAACTTTGCCGGATCGACAAATACGCGCAAGGAAGAAGCGGGTAGCCGCAGTTGCAGTTTTTTTTGCTGAAACAAAGGCTGCATGGTATCGGCCGCATGTCTCACCAATTCCAGCAAATCATGCTCTTCCATGGCCAGCGGGCGGCCCAACCAGTTGGCAGCATCATGTTGCAACAAGGCATCCACCCGTTGCCGCAGCAGTCTGGTATTCGACAAAGTAATACCGATGATTTCCTGCTGTGCCGGTAACAAGGGACCGGGGATCTGGTCATGCAACAGAGAAGTAGCCTCCTGAATGGCCGCCAATGGCGTTTTCAGTTCATGGGATACATGCCGGAAAAAATTCGCCTTATCTTGTTCCAGCTGTGCCAAGCGGCCATCCAGTTCGCTCAGTGCCGTAGTCAACTGCAAAATATCCGCAGGGGCAGATATATTCCAGTGCTGTCCCCGCTCACCCAAGGCCAGCCGGCCTATCTTGTCACGCAAGCGCTGCAGCGGCCGAACCAAGAGCCAGGCCAGCAGCAAGCCTGCCAATACCGCAATGCATAGCGACAAGATGGCCACCTTATCCGCCTGTTGCCGGTTTTCACGCACGCTGTCTTCCCATTGCTGCTTACGCAACGCGGCCAAACGCCGCACCTGGCTATCCAGCTCACCGCCCAAACCACTCAAGGCCGCATATTGCCGCTGCAGCTCGGCCAGCACAGGCTTATCCGTCTGCAGCAGCGCTTGTGACTGCTTGCTCCAGATCAGCAGACGGCCAGCCAGCTGCTGCAGCCGACCATCCTCAATCCCTTGCAGCTGCGCAGCTACACCCTGCAGACTCTGTGCCGCCACAAGACTGTTGTGCGCAAATACCGGTTCCTGCAACGCGGCCCACTGCCGTGAAGAGCGCTCGAACTGATCGCTTTGTTCTGCATAGACATGAGCAAGATCAGACAACGCCCTCGACTCTTTCTGCTCACGATTGACCATCTCGGCCAATTGCTGCAGCTGCCACCAGGTCTGTACCAGGGCAAGAGAAGGAATCAGGGCAACAATGAAAAGACTGACGACCAGCAAGGTCTTGAAAGACAAATGGCGCAATACCATTCACTCCTCCGCACGATTTACGGCGATGTGCCATTGTCGGTCAGTATTGGCCACTCAACAAATCTGCACGGTCCGCATGAGGCTGAATTCTGGAGGGAAGCAAGGTGCTAGAGGATGCAGCGCAGCCCAATGCACAAAGCCCAGCTCTAATGAGCTGGGCTTCGAAGGGGGAGTCTGGCGGTGTCCTACTTTCACATGGCGAATGCCACACTATCATCGGCGCTAAGGCGTTTCACGGTCCTGTTCGGGATGGGAAGGCGTGGGACCACCTCGCTATGGCCA
>JAFANL010000130.1 GCA_019232735.1 Aquitalea sp.
GGCTGCTGGAACTGTGCAAGCAAGGTGCCGCCGAAGAGGCTGCGGAATTCATCCGCTTCCACATTCTGTCGGCCGGCCACGCGCTGGAGCACTACCTGCAGGGCCAGCAAGGCCACTAAGCCAGCCAGCACAGCACACCCGCCACGACCAGCCCAGCGCTGGTCGTTTTGCTTCATGCCCCATCAAGCCGGTCGATACGGCTGATAACTGCTGCGCCAGCACTCCGCCTCCGCCCGCAGGCAGTCGGCCAGTTGCAAGGTTGCCGGACCGGCTGCCGGCGGATCCGCCAGAATCAGGTACAGCGCCGCCTTGCGCAAACCGCCATGCGCCAGTGGCAAGGGCTTGAGCCGCCCCGCCTCCACGCCGTCGGCGATGCGATGCCAGGCTAGCCAGCCAAAGGCAAAGCCCTGCTCAACCGCCGCCATGGCGGTTTCCGGCTGCGACACGGTCCAGCGCTGCCAGGCCCCCAGCCAGCCTTCGTCACGGGGCTGACGCTGGCCCGAATCACGCAGCACCACTTGCACATGCTGTTGTAAATCCTCCATCTCCAGCAGCCGCCCCAGTTGATGCAAGGGGTGATGTGGCGCGGCACAGGCAACAAACTCGGCATCCAGCAGCCAGTCACCCAGAAAGCCCTGCGGCACCCGCCCCGCCACTGCCAGCTCCACCTGCTGGCCATGCAGGGCATCATCCGCCCCGGACATCACCACCTCATGCATTTGCAGGCGGGTGCTGGGGCAATGGGTGGCAAACTGCCCCAGGGCGGGCAATAAGGCCGGAGTGGGAAACAGGCTGTCCACCGCCAGTCTCACCTCAGCCTCCCAGCCTTGTTGCAAGGAACGCGCCTTGTCCTCCAGCCGCAAGGTGCCAGCCAGCACATTCTGCGCATCGCGCAACAACACCTCTCCCGCCGGCGTCAGCTGCATGCGCCGCCCCTGTGGCCGCAACAGCTCCACGCCCAGTTGCTCCTGCAGGCGGGCCACCATATAACTGACCGATGATTGGCTGCGGTGCAGATGCGCGGCGGCCTGGGCAAATCCGCCTTCACTGACGATGGTTTGCAAGATCTGCCACTGCTCCCAGGTGGTTCTGGCTGCTTTCATTAATCTGATTTTCCAATATGTTTACGCTAATTTTTGCGCTTTTTTATCGTAATTTCCACTGCAATAATGCAAGCCATGAACAACGGCCTGACGCTTCCCCGCCCGGCCACCAATAAGGAGATGCATGATGAGCAAGCACGCAATCAGCCGCGAAGTGGAAAACCTGGTCAATGGCATGGAGGTATCGGATGGTGCCGGCGTGCGCCTGCTGCGAGTGCTGACCCACAATCTGCAACGCCGTCTCGACCCCTTCCTGATGCTGGACGAGTTCCGCTCGGACAATCCGGACGACTATATCGCTGGCTTCCCCGACCACCCGCATCGTGGCTTCGAAACCGTCACCTACATGCTGGATGGCCGCATGCGTCACCGTGACAGCACCGGTCAGGAAGGCCTGCTCGGCCCCGGTGGTGTACAGTGGATGACGGCTGGTCGCGGCCTGGTGCATTCGGAGCTGCCGGAACAGCAGGATGGCCTGATGCACGGTTTCCAGCTGTGGGTGAACCTGCCGGCCAAGAACAAAATGATTGCGCCGTGGTATCGCGACATCCCGACGGCCGAAATCCCGGAACAACAAACCGGCAATGGCAGCCTGCTGCGACTGATTGCCGGCTGCGTGGATAGCCAGCCGGCCGCCATCCAGCGTCTGGATACCGAACCGCTGTATCTGGATGTGCATTTGGCAGCCGGGCAGGAAGAATTCCTCGCCATTCCGGCAAGCCACAACGCCTTCCTCTATGTTTATCAGGGAGAACTGGAAGCGGGCAGTCACGGTCAAGCGGTCAAGCAGCGCCAGATGGCGATTCTGAGCAACGATGCAGGCAGCAGCGGCATTCGGGTCAGCAGTGCCGAACCCGCCCGCTTCCTGCTGGTGGCCGGCAAGCCGCTGAATGAGCCCATCGCCCAGTGGGGGCCGTTCGTGATGAATACCCGCGCGGAACTGGAAGAAGCTGCCGACGACTTCCGTAACGGCCGTTTCTGAAGCACGCATCACCCGACGGGGACAAACCATCCCCGTCTTTTCCTGCCAGGAGCCATCAAGATGAGCACATGGAGCGAGCGCATCAGCGCCAAAACCAGCGATATCGGCTTTACGGTGCGCCGCCTGCTGCCCAGCCGCAGCGCGCGCCATATCGGCCCCTTCATTTTTCTGGATCACATGGGGCCGGCGCATTTCAATCTGGAGCAGCGCGACAATGATGTGCGACCGCACCCGCATATCGGGCTGGCCACGCTGACCTATCTGTTCAGTGGCGCGCTGATGCACCGCGACAGCCTGGGCAGCGTGCAGCGCATTGAGCCCGGTGCCGCCAACCTGATGATTGCCGGCCGTGGCATCGTGCACTCGGAACGCATTCCGGACGATATCCGCAGCAGTGGTGAGGCCGTGGAAGGCCTGCAACTGTGGCTGGCGCTGCCGGTCGATCTGGAAGAGTGCGCGCCGGCCTTCATCCACTATGACAGTGCCGCACTGCCAGCCTGGCAACAGAATGGCAGCCGGATACAACTGGTGCTGGGCAGTGCCTGGGAGCGTACCGCCCCGGTCGCCTTCCCCGGTCAGGCATTGTATGCCGTGATCGACATGGCAGCTGGCGCCGAGCTGGAGATTCCGGATGGTTTTGCCGAACGCGGCATCTATCTGGCCAGCGGTACCATCAGCCTGGGTGGTACCGCCCTGTCGGCAGGGGAGCTGGGCCTGCTCCCTGCCGGGGAAACGCGCCTGCGCATCCGGGCCGAGCAAGCCAGCCGCCTGGCCTTGCTGGCCGGCCCCACCCCGGATGCCCACCGCATTCTGGACTGGAATTTTGTCTCCAGCCGCATGGAACGCATCCGTCAGGCCAGGGACGATTGGCAACAGGGCCGCTTTGCTGCCGTGCCGGGGGAAACCGAATTCATCCCTTTGCCTGTACGTTCCTGACAGCACCAGCCTGTTAAAGCGCCAGTGTTGTAAAACCTGCCCCCTGGACTGGCTTTTCCTGACGCAGTTGAACTCTCTTGCTTTCTGTAAGATATTTTCTTAATAAATATCAAGTATGTTCCACGCACACCGCATAACAACCGCGCAAGAGAAACCAATGCACGCAGCAGAGTCATCATCTGCATGGGGTCATTTCAGGGGAAGGTAATGTTCAACCGCAAGCTACACGCACAGATCGAAGCCCAGGCCAAAACCAACCAGGAACTGCAAGCATTGCTGGATGCGGTCAGTTCCTCCACCGCCATCATCCGCTTTGATCTGGACTGCAAAGTCGTCCACGCCAATGATCACTTTGCCCGCGCCATGGGCTATGGCAATGCGGCCGAACTGACCGGGCTGCCGCATCGCAATTTCTGCGATACCGCTTACGCCAATTCCAGAGACTACACCACCTTCTGGGAAAATCTGCGCCGTGGCACACCGTTTTCCGGCCTGATCAAGCGCCTCAAGAAAGACGGCTCGCCGGTATGGCTGGAGGCCAGTTACAACCCGATACGGGATCAGGACGGCAAGGTGACCGGCTTCATCAAATTTGCCAGTGACATCAGCGAACGCATCATGGCTGCGCAGAAAAACCAGGCCTTTCTCAATGCCATCGAGCGCTCCATGGCTGTGATCGAATTTCAACCGGATGGCACCATCATTGCAGCCAACGACAACTTCCTGGCCACCATGGGCTACGGCAAGGGCGAGCTGACCGGGCGCAATCACCGCCAACTGTGCACCACCGAACTGGTCAACAGCGAGGAGTACCTGCGGCTATGGAAGAACCTGCGCAGCGGCCAGTTCTTTTCCGGTCGCATACTCCGCCTGGCACGCGATGGCAGCGAGCGCTGGCTGGAGGCCACTTATAACCCGGTATTCGATACCGACGGCCAGGTGATTTCCATCGTCAAATTCGCCACGGATGTGTCTGCGTCGGTCACGCGCCACAAACAGGAACAGGACAGCGCCAACTTTGCCTTCAACACATCGTTGCAGACCCGGCACTGGGCCGATGAAGGGGTGAGCAGCGTCCGCCAGGCGGTCAGCGAAATAGAAGACATGGCGCAGGACATCGACCAGGCCAGCGAGAACGTGGCGCAACTGGGCAGCAACTCCGAGCGTATTGGCAGCATCCTGCAAACCATCAAGGACATCGCAGACCAAACCAATCTGCTGGCCCTGAATGCCGCTATCGAAGCCGCGCGCGCCGGGGAAATGGGACGCGGCTTTGCCGTGGTGGCCGACGAAGTGCGCAAGCTGGCAGAACGCACCAGTACTTCGACGGCAGAGATCTCGCACATGGTGTCGACCATCCAGGCCAGCACCGGGCTGGCCGTCGACAGCATGAGCGTGATTGGCGGCAAGGCCCGCACCGGCGTCAACACCATCGGTCAGGTAGGCGAAATCATCAGCCAGATCAGAAGTGGAGCCGATGGCGTGGTGAGCGCCATTCAGCAGATTGCCAGCGAACGCGGCGTCAATACCTGAGCACGGTGTACAGCGGCGTCTACTGGCGCTTCTTGTCCGCCGGGTAGGCATACACAACCCGGCCACGCTCCACCTTGCCGATGACCGGTACGCTCAGCTCCAGCGCCTCGTGGCTGCTGCGACTGAAGGGCTGCTTATAGGTGGTGATGACGCCGCTCACCGGCTGCTTCAGGTTCTCCAGCGCCCGCACGATGGCCGCACCATCCAGTGAACCGGCCTGACGGATGGCTTCCGCCATCAGCTTCATGCCGTCATAGCCCTGCGCTGCCGATGGCGGCGAGGAAATACGCCGGGTGTGAAACAGCCACTGGTAGCCATCGAGAAAATCACGCCGCCGCGGGCTGTCCTCCTCATCCGGAATATAGCTTTGCACCATGCGCGCCCCCTCGCCATTGGGGCCGGCATTATCAATGAAGTTGGACATCGACAGCGTCCAGCTGCCGATGATGGGCACCTTCCAGTCCATGCGTGCCATGGTATTGGCCAGCTCGGCCAGCTCCGGGCCGATGGCATAGGTGAGGACGGCCTGGCTACCGGCATTGCGCGCCTGCAGCAGGGCATTGGCCATGTCGCGTTCCTGCAGGTTGAAACGTGCCACATAGCTGGGTTTGAGGCCATGCAGGGACAAGGCACGCTCCAGCTCCATCAGCCCCTGATAACCGTAATTGGTGTTGTCGGCAAAGATGGCCAGCTTGCGATAGCCCGAACGCTGCACCGCTTCGCGCACGATCAGCGGCGCCTGCAGGTCATCCGCCGCTGCCACGCGGAAAATATAGTTGTCGGTATTGCCATGCAGCGGAAACTGACGCGTCAGGATGGCCGCCGTGGCCACCGCGAGCATCACCGGCACCCGTGCATCCTGATATTGCCGGCTGGCTGCCAGAGCGACACCGGTATTGACGAAGCCCACCACCGCCACCACCCGGTCCTGGGTCAGCAGTTGCTGCGCCACCTTGATGCCACGGGCGGGCAGGCCACCATCATCGCGCTCCACCAGCTCGATGGGCCGCCCCAGCACGCCACCGTTCTTGTTGATTTCTGCCGCCGCCAGCCGGATGCCATTGCGCATGCTCAGGCCCATCGGGGCCGAACCACCGGTAAATGCCCCCGGCACGCCGATGCGGATGGGTTGCGATGCGGCCAGCACCAGGCTGCACGCCAAACCCAACAACATCCCGCCGATTATGCTGCTCCTGCGCATGCCCCTTGTCTTCCTGACTGATGGAAACCAGCCGCGAGATTACCCCCGGCAGCCATGTGGACTCAAGCGTCATGCACATTTGCGCAGGATCAGGCCACAACCGGGTACTAACCCTTACAGTCAGCCATGCCGGCTTGTCGTACACTGGAGCAAAACATTCCGGCTTCCGTTCAACCACCCGCCCCGCCCTCTATGCGCACACCCCGCTTTTACGAGTTTCGCAAACGCAGCGGCTGGTATCAGCTGTTTCCCAACACCACCATCGTGCTGTTCTTCCTCACCATGGGGGTCATGCTGTGGACGCTGGACGCCCGCGAAGCCGAGCAGCAAAAGAGCAATCTGGCACGCGATGCCTTGTGGGCGGAACAAACCGTACAACTGAAGCTGGAAGACAATCTGGCCCAGCTGACCGATCTGGCCCGCAGCATAGGCAGCGGCGAAACCGACGAAACCGCCTTCCAGACCCAGGCTTCTCAGCTGCTGGCCAATACCCCGGAAATGCTGGCACTGGCCCGTAGCGACACCCATGGTCTGTTGCGCTGGACGGCCCCTTACGAAGACGGCCCGTTGTCCCCGGGCGGCAGCATTCAGGCCAAAGCAGCCTTCAGCCTGGCGCAGCAAAACGGGCGCTTTGCCTACAGCGCGCCCTTTTCGCGTAGCAATGGCAGCTGGCGCTACGAGTTGCACATCCCGATTTACCAGAATGGCCAATTCAGCGGCATGCTGGTGGCCATGTTCGATGCCGACAATGTGGTGCGGCGACTGCCGCCAGCCTGGTTCAGCGAAAAATACCAGCTGGAATTGCAAACCCGTGACGGCAACACCATTGCCCACAATGCACAGAACCGGCTGCGTAGCGGCGTGACGGAGAAGCTGGAACTGCCTGGCACCGGGCTGGTGATCAGCGCCCGCCCGGTCAAGGGCGCCATGACCCAGGCGCGGCTGCTGCAACTGGGCCTGATCGGCGGCATGGCCTTGCTCACCCTACTCAGCCTGTTCAGCCTTAATCGCCACATCCGTCGCCGTGTGGATGCCGAGCGCGAACGTGACCGGGTCTATCGACTGTCGCAGGAAATGCTGGGCGTGGTACGCCGCGACAGCACCATCCTGCAGCTCAATCCGGCCTTTGAAAAAGGTCTGGGGTATCGCGCGGACGAGCTGCTGGGCACCTCCTTCCTGAACTATCTGCTGCCAGAGGAGCGCGAAAGCGCCCGCGACAGCTTCGAGCGTCTGTTCGACACTGGCGGCGCGGATCGCTTCGTGCAGACCCGCATCCTGACCAAGCATGGCGAAGTACGCTGGATCGTCTGGGCGCTCAGCCCCCTGGCCGACAGCGGCGTGGCCTATGTATCCGGCCGTGACATCACGGCGGAGAAACAGGCCGAGCAGGCCCTGCGGCAGGAATCGGCTTTCCGCAAGGCGATGGAAGACTCACTGGTGGTGGGCATCCGCGCCATCGACCTTCAAGGGCGCATCAGCTACGTCAACCCGTCCTTCTGCGCCCTCACCGGCTATAGCGAGCAAGAGCTGATCGGCCAGGCCGCGCCCTACCCTTACTGGCGGCAAGGCACCCTCAGCGAGGGCAATCGCCGTGACCTGGATGACACCCTGGCCGGCGATGCCCCGCCAGAGGGCTTCCAGTCCATTTTGCAGCGCAAGAATGGCGAGGAGTTCGATGCCCACATCCTGGCGTCACCACTGATCGATGCCAGCGGCCAGCACACTGGCTGGATGGCGGTGCTGACCGACATCACCGAGCGGCTGGAAGCACAGCGCCGGCTGGAAGCCTCGCACGACCGCTTCCTCACCGTGATCGAGGGGCTGGATGCCGCCGTGGCGGTGGTCGACCCGGCCTCGCTGGAACTGCTGTTCTGCAATCAGCGCTACCAGCTGTGGTTCAGCCCGGACCAGCCGGCCGACAGCCAGCTGGCCTATTGCGACCTGCGCCTGGTCGAGCTGATGCGCAGCGCCCGCGATGTGGACGTGGAAGTCTGGATGGACCCGCCCTCGCGCTGGATTTCCATGCGCCGGCGCAGCATACGCTGGGTGAACGGCCGCATCGTGTCCATGACCATCCTGACCGACACCACCCAGCAGCACGACGCCGAAGAGCGCTACCAGCAGCAGATGCAGCAACTGCAATCCACCTCGCGCCTGGTCACCATGGGCGAGATGGCCTCCACCCTGGCTCACGAGCTGAATCAGCCGCTGTCCGCCATTGCCAATTATCAGGCCGGCTGCATCGAACGCATCCGCCAGGGCAAGGCCACGCCGGAGGCGCTGCTGCCGGTGATGGAAAAGATCACCGCCCAGGCCGAGCGCGCCGGCACCGTGGTGCGCCGCATCCGTGAATTCGTCAAACAGAGCGAGCCGGACCGCAAGACCTGCCTGCTCACCGACATCATCGAGGCTTCGCTGGCCATTGCCGACATCGAGGCGCGCCGCCAGGCTGCCACCATCGATGTACAACTGGCCGACGCCCTGCCCGCGCTGTATGTCGATCCCATCCTGGTGGAGCAAGTGCTGCTCAACCTGATCAAGAACGGCATCGAAGCCATGCAGGACTGCCCGCCGGCCGAGCGGGTACTGCATGTGGAAGCCCGCCAGCTCAACCCGCGCCGTATCGAAGTCGCCATCAGCGACCACGGCCACGGTGTGCCGCTGGACCTGAAAGAGCGCCTGTTCGATGCCTTCTTCACCACCAAGGCCGAAGGCATGGGCATGGGTCTCAACATCTGCCGCACCATCATCGAATTCCACGAAGGCCAATTGTGGGTGGAAGACAATCCCGGTGGTGGTAGTATTTTCCGATTCACGCTACCGGTGTCCGAAACATGAGTGCCAGCTTTCCTCACGTTCACATTGTCGATGACGACGAAGCCTTTCGCGATTCGCTGGTTTTCCTGCTGGAAAGCCACGACTACGCCATCTCCTGCCACGACAGCGCCGAATCGCTGCTGGCCGACTTTCACCCTGCCGGTGCCGGCTGTCTGATCGTGGACATCCGCATGCCGGGCATGAGCGGGCTGGAACTGTTCGACGAACTCAGTGCCCGTCACAATCCCTGGCCGGTCATTTTCATCACCGGCCATGGCGATGTGCCAATGGCGGTGCAGGCGGTCAAGCGCGGTGCGCACGACTTCCTGGAAAAGCCGTTCAACCAGCAGGCCCTGCTGAATGCCGTGGACAGCGCGCTGGCACTGAGCCAGCAGCAACAGGCCAGCACAGCCGCCCGCGACCGTGTTGCCGAATGCCTGGCCTCGCTGACCATCCGGGAGCGCGAAGTGCTGGACAAGGTGGTGGAAGGCAAGATGAACAAGGTGATTGCCGACGAGCTGGGCATCAGCATCAAGACCGTGGAAGCCCATCGCGGCAAGATGATGGACAAGATGAAAGCCCGCTCCATTGCCGATCTGGTACAGGCGGTGATGGGACAACGTTGACCGCGGCGAAAACAGCGCCACATATCAGGACTTTCCCCAATAGAAACAGACCACTCCGAGCGATTAATATGCTAGCTCACCCTGTTGTTCCATGGCTGTCCCTTGACCGCAGCCATGGCCAACAAGCGACATGGGGTGAAAGGTAACCCTCCGTCGGAGCCTGGCTCTGACATTGCAGACCCCGGCCAGCCCTGCTGACGGGGTGTTTTTTTGTCTCCTGCTCGTCCCATCCGGCAGACAAAAAAATGCCCGGCAAGGCCGGGCGAGGTACAGAGCTACACAAAGCACGAGGAAATTCAGTCGTACTGGAAATGGGCACGCTTCACATTGCACAGTACTTCGTAGGAGATGGTGCCTGCCTGGGCTGCCACCTCGTTGATATGGATGGTATCGCCCCACAGCTCCACTTCACTGCCAATGCCGGCTTGCGGCAGATCGGTCAGATCTACCGTCATCATGTCCATTGATACCCGGCCAATCACCCGTGAGCGCACGCCATCAATTGCCACCGGGCTACCGGTAGAGGCCAGACGCGGGTAGCCATCGGCATAACCGCAGGCAATCAGCCCCACGCGGGTGGGACGCTCGGCCACAAAGCTGGCACCGTAGCCTACCGGCTCGCCGGCAGCCAGTTCCCGCACCCCGAACACACGCGATGTCAGTCGCATCACCGGCTTGAGCGCAGCGCCCTGATCAAAACCGGCCGGCAGTGGCGAAGCGCCATACAGCATGATGCCGGCGCGGTTCCACTGGCGGTGTGCACGTTCATGGCACAGGATGCCGGCCGAGTTGGCAATGCTTTCCTCACCCGGCAGATAGCGGCAAACGCTGTCAAACGCTTCCAGCTGGGCATGGGTAGCCGACAGCTGCGGTTCGTCGGCACGGGCAAAGTGGCTCATCTTGACGATCTTGCCCACCTTGCCGCTGGCCATCAGCTTGCAATGCGCCGCGGCGTAATCCTGCGGGAAGAAACCGGCACGATGCATGCCGGAATCCATCTTCAGCCATACGGTGTACGGTTTGGCCGGATTGGCCTGCAGCACCATGTCCAGCTGTTGCTGGCTTTGCACCACACACCACAGATCATATTGCTCGACATCGGCCAGCTCGGCCGCTTCGAACACGCCTTCCAGCAGCACGATGGGCAGGGTGACCCCTGCTTCACGCAGCTGGATGGCTTCTTCCAGGCAAGCCACGGCAAAGCCGTCGGCCACATCGGCCAGCGCCGCGGCACAGCGCACCGCGCCGTGGCCGTAGGCATTGGCCTTGACCACCGCCAGAGTGGGGCCGCCGGCCAACTGCTTGGCGAGCAGGTAGTTATGACGCAGGTTTTCCAGCCGGATGCTGGCAATCAGCGGGCGCATCGTCTCAGGCTCCGGCGACGGCAGTGCGGGTGTGCATCGGCACCACCAGGGTCTCGCCCTGCTTGGCATAACGCTGGATGGACAGGCCATCCACGCTGATTTCCGGTTGCACGCCAACGATCTGGTCGGCCAGCACCTTGCCGGAACCGGCACACATGGTCCAGCCCAGGGTACCGTGGCCGGTATTCAGCGACAGATTGGCAAAGCGGGTGGCACCGATGATCGGAGTGCCATCCGGCGTCATCGGACGCAGGCCGGTCCAGAAGGTAGCGGCCGGAATGTCGCCGCCGTCCGGGTACAGATCACCCACCACCATTTCCAGTGTTTCACGACGACGCGGATTGAGATCCAGGTTATAGCCAGCCAGCTCGGCCATGCCGCCCACACGGATACGGTCATTGAAGCGGGTAATGGCTACCTTGTAGGTTTCGTCCAGAATGGTGGACACCGGTGCCATGGCGGCATTGGTGATCGGCACGGTCAGCGAGTAGCCCTTGACCGGATAGACCGGGATGTCGATGCCCAGGTTTTGCAGCAGATCGCGCGAGTAGCTGCCCAGTGCCACCACGTAGTGGTCGGCAGTCAGCTTTTCTTCACCGATGCGCACGCCGGTGATGCGGCCGTTATGGGTATCAATGGCGGAAATATTGACGCCAAAGCGGAATTTCACGCCCTTGGCGGCAGCCAGTTCGGCCAGACGGCTGGTAAACAGGTTGCAGTCACCCGTTTCATCATTCGGCAGTTGCAGACCGCCGGTCAGCTTGTGCTTGACCTTGGCCAGCGCCGGCTCGACTCGGGCACAGCCATCCGGGTCCAGCACATTGAAGTCAACACCGCATTCCTTCAGCACGGCGATGTCCTTGGCCATGCCTTCCACCTGGGCTTGCGAGCGGAACAGCTGCAGGGTACCGCCCTGACGGCCTTCATAGTCCAGACCGGTTTCGGCGCGCAGGTCCTTGATCATGTCGCGGCTGTATTCAGCCAGACGCATCATGCGGCCCTTGTTGATGGCATAGGATTTTTCATTGCAGTTGGCCAGCATCTTGGCAATCCACTGCAACTGGTAAACGCTGCCGTCCGGCTGGATGGCAAGGGGAGCATGGCGCTGGAACATCCACTTGATCGCCTTGGTGGGAATGCCAGGCGCTGCCCACGGAGCGGAATAGCCCGGGGAGATCTGACCGGCATTGCCGAAGCTGGTTTCCAGGGCCACACCATCCTGACGCTCCAGAACGGTCACTTCAACACCGGCCTTGGCCAGATACCATGCAGTGGAAACACCGACTACGCCGCCACCCAGTACGATTACCTTCATGTCCTCTTTCTCCGTGTGCACATCATGTGCTTAGTGATTTTGTGTAGTATATTTATTTCAATACAGTTTTTTTCACCAAAATAAAACATTTTCTTAATCAATAACTCTTTCAATTTCAAGATTGGTAGTGAAAACATGAAAGTAAAACACACGCACGAGCGCGAGCTGGACAAGATCGACCTTAAGATATTGAAATGGCTGCAAAAAAACGGTCGCATCGCCATGACAGAGCTGGCGGAAAAGGTGGGGCTGTCCACCACGCCCTGCACCGAACGGGTAAGGCGGCTGGAACGCGATGGTGTGATCGAAGGCTATTACGCCCGGCTCAATCCGCACGCCATGGGCGCATCGCTGCTGGTGTTCGTGGAGATCAAGCTGTCGGCCAAATCCGGCAACATCTTTGATGCCTTCCGCCGCGAAATCCAGAACATTCCGGAAATCCTGGAATGTCATCTGGTCTCCGGTGAATACGACTACCTGATCAAGGCGCGCATTCCGGACATGTCGATGTACCGCAAGCTGCTGGGAGAGATCCTGCTGCAACTGCCCAATGCCAACGAGTCACGCAGCTATGTGGTGATGGAGGAAGTAAAAGAAACACATATGCTGGCCTTACCGGAATGAAGGACAGGTGCCAGCCGCCTCCGGCACCGCTATCAATACTTATTGATCTCATGTTGCTTTCAGTCTGCGGCTTGATTTCACAGTAAAGAGAGAAAATACCAGAGTAATTTACTAGACTATAAATCCCTGCGAAGTGAAAAAGCTTACCCAGTCACCACTGCCGTCAGAGCAGCGCCGGACTGCGGACCTTGCTGCTCACCGCGCCCTTTCTTACCGGAGCCCACCATGTTCGGATTCAACTCAAGAAAGCAGGATCAGCAACAGCAGCAACAGCAACGCCAGTTACAGCAGTTCCAGTCCATGCTGGATCATGTAGACAACCTGATCATGCTGGCCGATACCAGCAGCGATAACACCATTTTCTACATGAACCGCACTGCACGCGATGTACTGGCCCAGCACCGCACCATGATGAACCAGAAATTCCGCGCCGGGGTGGATGTCAACAACGCCCATCTGCACAGCATTCACCAGTTCCACCGCGACCCGGACCGTATCCGCCGCATCCTGCAAGACATTGCCGCTCGTCGCATCACCCACCACGAGGCCCTGATTCCGGTCGGAGATGTCACCTTCAAAACCAAGGTCTTTCCTATCTGGGATGCACAGGACAACAATACCCTGCTCTGTTTCATGGCCAGCTTCCAGGACATTTCCGCCGAAGTGGAAGCCCAGCAGCTGCGCCAGGGCAATGATGCACGCCGCTTGTTCCTGGAAGAAAGCATCGACGTACTCTCCAGCAATGTGCAAGCCATGAGCGCCACCATCCAGATGGTGGCGGTACGCACCTCATCCGCCTCCGACTCGGCCGATGAAATGCTCAAGCGTGCCCGTGACGGCAAACACATGATCGAAAACAACGCCGTGGCGATGAAGGCGGTCAGTGAACTGGTTACCGATACGGCAGACAATCTGGGCTCACTGGGCAAACAATCGGAAACCATCGGCCAGATTGTCAACGTCATCAAGGACATTGCCGATCAGACCAATCTGCTGGCGCTGAATGCCGCGATCGAAGCCGCACGGGCCGGGGAAATGGGGCGGGGTTTTGCCGTGGTGGCCGACGAAGTACGCAAGCTGGCCGAACGCACCACCAAGGCAACCCAGGAAATCGGCACCATGATTCGCGATATCCAGCAGGAAGTGCACAGCAATATCAGCGCCATGGACAAAGGCCGCGAGCAGGTCAAAGCCACCGACCGCGATTTTGTGGCTGCGGAAGAGGCCATTACCTCCATTGTCGAGGAGGTCAACCACATGCGGGATTTTGTCATTGAAATCGCCCACGCCTCCGAAGAGCAGGCCACCACGGCACAGGACATCAGTGACAAGCTGCATGACATCACCCGGCATTAAGAGCGACGGCATGGACCCAGTCGACCGGAAGGCTTGCCAGCCAACCGGCCGGCCTTTACTGTGACAGCTTCCATTCACAACCAGCCCCCCTGCACCATGAGCCTGCAATCCGTCCGTGATTTCTTTGCCGCCCGCCAACTGGACATCCCCATCATCGAACTGGAAGTCAGCACCGCCACCGTGGCACTGGCCGCAGAAGCCCACGGCGTAGAGCCGGGCCGCATTACCAAAACCCTGTCCTTCCGCCTGAGCAGCGGCGAAGTCATCATTCTGGTCACCCGTGGCGATGCCCGCATCGACAACCGCAAATTCAAGGAAGCCTTCGGCAAGGGCAAGATGCTGGCGGTGGAAGAAGTGGTGGAACTGACCGGCCACCCGGTAGGCGGGGTCTGCCCGTTTGGCTTGGCCCAGCCGCTACCGGTGTATCTGGATAGCTCGCTACGTGATTTTGACGAAGTACTGCCGGCAGCCGGTGCCATTCACAGCGCGGTGCGCATCAGCCCGGCCTTGATGGCGGATATTACCAACGCCCGCTGGGTGGACGTGTGTCAGGCCAGCGAGCAGGCCACGCCTCAGCCGGTGGCATAGCGCAGCATCGCAGCGCGATCTATGCCGACATGCAGCAGGCTGCCGACAGCCAGGCCTGCCGCATATTGGCGTAACTCACGCGCCGACAGGGTGAGGGTCAGCTCCCCCGCCGCACTGACCACACAAACCCTCACCCCATCCGCCAGCTGGATGATGCGCCGAACCTCGGCGGCCGGTTGATCCGGCCCCAGCCGCAAGGCGTGTTCCGGCACCACGCCCTCCTCCAGCACATTCTCATAGCCGATAAAACGGGCCAGCCAGGGCGTTGCCGGGGCAGCCAGCAATTGCGCCGGCGTGGCACATTGCACGATATGCCCGTCGCGCAGCACCGCCACCCGGTCGGCCAGTGCAAACGCCTCTTCCCGGTCATGTGTCACCAGGATGGCCGGCATGCCAGCCGCCCGCAGCTGTTGGCGAAATTCCTGCTGCAATTGACGGCGCAAATCAGCATCCAGGCTGGAAAACGGTTCATCCAGCAGCAGCAAGCGCGGCCGGGTCACCAGGGCACGCGCCAGCGCAACCCGCTGCTGCTCGCCACCGGACAAGGTCCACACCCTGCGCGCCTCCATGCCGGCCAGCCCCAGTTGCTGCAGGCAGTCCTGCGCCTGCTGTCGCGCCGCCACGCGTGACAGGCCGCGTTCAATCAGCCCGAAACAGACATTCCCCAGCACATCCAGATGCGGAAACAGGGCAAAGTCCTGGAACATCAGCGCAAAACGCCGCGCTTCCACCGGTATGGCCGCCAGATCCTCTCCAGCAAACAACAAGCGGCCACTGTCCGGCTGTTCCAGACCGGCAATCATTTTCAGCAAACTGCTTTTGCCGCAGCCGGATGGCCCCAACAAGGCCAGCACCTCTCCCGCCTGCAATTGCAGACTGATCCCGTCGGCCACCCGTTTGTGGGCAAAGCGCTTGCAGACCTGCTCCAGTTGCAACATGTCAGGGCTCCCGCCGCTCTGCTGCTTGCGCGGCAGACGGCCATTCGATGATCAGAAAAGCCAGCAAGGCCAGCAACATCAGCAGACAGGACAGCAACATGGCGCTGCCGGCATTTTCGGCACCAGGCCGTCCCAGGCGCTGGTAAATCAGCGTGGTCAGGGTCAGCCATTCCGGCCGCGACAAAAATAGCGTGACGGCAAACTCGCCCAGTGCCGTGGCCGCCGCAAAGGCCAGCCCGCGTCGGAAAGCAGGCCGCAGCAAAGGCCACTCCACCCGGTAAAAAACGCGCCACGGTCTTGCCCCCAGGCTGCGCGCCGCCTGCGGCCAGTGCGCCGGCAGGCTGTCCAGCGCACCGGCCAGGCTGCGTGCCACAAAGGGATAGGCCAACAAGGCGTAGCTGGCCAACAGCAGCCACAGGCTGGCACTCCACTGCGGATAGAGCAGCAACAGACCGAAGGCCACGCAGACCGGCGACACCACAAAGGGCAGGAAGGCCAGCGCACGCAAGCAGAGCCCGCCGCGCGCGGCCAGGGCATGCAGCCAGCCCAACACGGCCGCCAGCAGTAGCGCCAGCAGGCTGAAGCGGGCAGTGTTGCCCAGCGCCAGACGGACATCCTCATCCTGCAGCAGGCTGAAGCCGGATCCGGCCCATGCCTGTCCGGCACGCCACAGCACGGCCAGCAGCGGCAGGCCGGCAAACAGTAACAGCATGCCCAGCGCAGCCAGCAGTTGCAGCCATTCCCGGCCTTGTGGCCGACGCGGTGGCAGCGGGTCCACTTTCAGTGGTGCGGCCAAGCGCCGCTCCAGCCAGGCATACAAGGCGGCCATCGCCCCGGTCAGCAGCAGCATCAGCATGGCCAGCGCGCCGGCATCGGCAAGATTCAGCTCGTAGGCCACCAGTTGGTAGATTTCCACTTCCACCGTGGCATAGCGCTGGCCGCCCAGCAGCAGGGCCAGGCCGAAACCGGAAAAACAGTAGAGGAAGACCAGACACAGCGCTGACCACAGCCAGGGCCGCACCGCCGGCCATTCCACGCGCCAGAACACGCGCCATGGGGTGGCCCCCAGCGTGCGTGCCGCAGCCAGCCGGCTGGCGGGAATCTGCGCCAGCCCTTCGCAGGCGGCACGAATCACCAGTGGCAGATTGAAAAACAGATTGCCATACAGCAATAGCCAGGGCGTGTCCTGCAGATTGATGCCCAACAGACCATGCGGACCAAACAGGGCCAGCACCCCCATGGCCGCCACCAGCGTGGGCATGACGAAGGGCAACATCAGCAGGCGCAGGGTCAGGCTGCGACAGGGAAAGTGATAACGGGCCAGACACCAGGCAATGGGCAGGCCGATCAACAAGGCCGCCACACAGCTGGCCGCCGCCTGCAATAGCGACCAGGAAATGCGCCATTGCAGATAGTGATCGCGCAGCAGGTCCGGTGAGATGCTGCCCTGCCCCTCCTGCAACAAGCGCAGCAAGGGCAGTACCGACATCAACAGCAAAAAGGCCAGCGGCAGCAGCGCCAGCCCCAGCTTGCGACTTCCCTCAATCATCAGTACGCGGGGCAAATGGCCAGTCGGCAACCAGGACATCCTCCGGGCCATCTTCCTCATCCTCAAGCCGTTCCAGCCACCGAAAACCCAGCTTGGCCGCCAGCGCCTGCGAGGCTTGATTGTCCGGGCTGATGGACAGCACAAAACGCTGCACCCCGGCGGTTTGCACCGCCCAGCCCGCGCAGGCCAGCAAGGCCTCGCTGGCATAGCCCTGGCGGCGGAAGGCCGGCAGCACGGTATAACCCAGCTCCACGTCGCCACGTCCGGCCAGATAGGGATGACCGGGACGGGTGTGGAAATTGATATGCCCCACCAACTGCCCGGTCTCGCGCAGCAGCATGGCGCGCATCGACCACGGGGCGTAGCCTGGCTCGACTTCCATCTGTTCCAGCCGCAGCGACATCACCGCGGCCTCCTCCAGCCAGTCCAGCGGCAAGGGTGCGCCAAGCGCGGCGGCAGCCTCGGCCAGACGGGCATCCACGCAGGCACGCAGCATGTCTGGCGTCAGATGACGCAGGATCAGCCGCGGGCTGACAATGTCGGGAATCGCCAAGGCACGGGACATTACTGACCGGCCTTCAGCACGATGCGGGTCCACTTGCCGACCCAGGCGGCACTCTTGGCCGCGATCTGGCGGCTATCCGGTGTGGTATGCGCCGCCGGTTTTTCGGCATGCTGGAATACCGGGTCCAGTGCAATGCCCGGCACGGCCGGATACATCCACATATTGGTCGGAATGTCTTTCTGAACCGCATCCGAGCGCAGGAAATCGATGAACTTGCGCGCCAGCACTGCTTCCTTGCCACCCTTCACCAGGGCCACACCTTCTACTTGCTGGAATACCGCACCGGGCAATAGCAGGTTGCCGGTGGGTGAAGTCGTCAGTTTTTCCTTGCTGTAGAACACTTCTGCCGCCGGGCTGGTGGCATAGCTCACCACGATGGGACGCGCACCGCCATTACGGG
>JAFANL010000021.1 GCA_019232735.1 Aquitalea sp.
CGCCTTGCGCCGGCCAGAGCGCTTCCGCCAGATGCTGGCTGCAGGGCTGGCTGATGCCCGTGGCCGCCTGCATTTTGAAAATGATCCCTACCCGCAAGCCGGCTGGATGGAACAACTACTGGCAGCGGCCCTGGCTGTCGATGCCGGGCAGATTGCCAAATCCTGCACCGATCCGCGCCAGATTCCACAGCAGGTGGATGCAGCCCGCATCCAGGCCATTACACGTGCCCGCCAACGTTTGCTGCCGGGCTAAATTGCAATGACATGATGCTAAAATGCAGCCACCCCCACCCTCTCTGGAGCAAGAAATGAAATACTGCCTGAGCCTGATACTGCTGGCCTTGAGTGCTGCTGCACTTGCCAACTCGGCATGTGACAAACCCAAGAATGATTTCGACGGTCTGTACTGCCTGAACAAGGTGTATAGCCAGGCGGACAAGGATCTGAACGAGAGCTATGGTGAGCTGGCGAAAATGCTGGATGCCGATGGCAAGAAACAACTGAAAACCGGACAACTGGCCTGGATCCGCCAGCGCAATAATGACTGCAGCTACAGCGATCAGCGCGGCTTTTTTGTCAATCTGGATTGTGCCACCCGCACCACCATCGACCGTCTGCAATTCATCAACGACCGCAAGCGTGAGTGCAAGAGTGCCGGCTGCATGAACAGCAAGCTGCAATAAGACCCGCTAACAAAACCTCCGCTCCTGCGTTGCGCCGCCTTGGCCCGGGCTCTCTTCGACGTTTTGTTAACGGTTCCAAGCCTTGCCACCCTGCCCGCCTCCCGGCGGCAGGGTCTGTCTATGGCTCCATTCCCGCCGGCTGGCAGCGTGCCGCCCCGGCAGCCACCGCGCGAGCCAGTTTCTGTATCACTTCGGGCTGCGCCAGCCTCTGCTCTTCCGCCGGATTGACGATCACCCCATGCTCCACCAATACGGCCGGCTGGGTCGCCGTCTTCAGGACCACCAGATCATCGAACCAATAGATCCCCAGTGCCGCATCCGCCAAAGGCCTGTTTTCGCCGGCAATCGGTTCGGCATGATGCAAGGTGGGGCGCTCACCTGCCTCCTGCAAGGACAGCGCAATCTGACGGGCACAAGCCAGGCTCTGCGCGGCATACGGATTCTTGTGGGACACGAACAGCGAATACCCCTGGAAACGACCCGCCTCGGGCAGGTGTTGCACTTGCACCGAGTCATGATGTACCGACAACAGTAGCTGCCGCCCCCGCGCCTGCCTGGTCCGCTCGGTCAGCTGGGTGATATTGCCGTCGGCCCCGATCAGCTGCACATCCAGCCCACGTTCACGCAATTGTTCCGCCAGCTGCAAGGCCATGCGACGATTGAAACTGAATTCGGTCTGCCCGCTGGCACTGCGCGCACCAGGTGCCTGCAGCGAGTGCCCCACATCCACGGCAATGGTCTGCAGCTCCGCAGCCGCTGCCGGCAACACAAAACCAGCGAGCAACAGTACCGACCAGCTCAGCTTCATCCACGATGCTCCTGCCCTGCCCTGCCCGGGCCTTGCCCTGCTTGGCGTGTCACGACATGGTCTCCAGCTGTCTGACGCGCTCGAACAGACAGACTGTCGCCGCCATGGCCACGTTCAAGGACTCGGCATGACCCGGCATTGGAATGCGGATGCGCGCATCGGCCAAGGCCAGCAAGGCGGGACTCACGCCTGCCCCCTCATTGCCGAATACCAGAGCAATGGCGCCGGTCAGGTCCTGGCTGTACAGCGAGCTGCTGCCTTCCAGATACGTCACCAGCTTGCGCCCCTTGAAACTGGCTAGTGCCGCAGTCAGTTCCACCTGTTCATGAATATTGAGCACGAAATGGGCGCCCATGCCGGCGCGCAACACCTTGGGCGAATACACATCGACACAGCCCTTGGACAACAGCACGTCGCGCACGCCGGAAGCAGCGGCACAGCGCAAAATGGTGCCCAGATTGCCCGGGTCCTGGATATCCTCCAGCACCACCCGTGCAGCCTCTGCTGCCGGGGCTGTCGCTTGTGGCCGCGCACAGATGGCGAGCAACTCTGGCGGACTGGCCAGCGCACTGGCCTTGGCCATGACGGCTTCGGGCATGGTCACGACCGTGCAACTGGCAGGCAAGCGCGCCAGCAAGGCCGCGACTTCGCCGTGGCCGCTGGCCTGTTCATTCAGATAGATACGTTGCGGCGGCATGCCTGCCTCCAGGCAGGACTGGGTCAGATGGATGCCTTCCAGCACCATCAGACCCTGCTTGCGCCGCTCACGGCTGTTCTGTACCAGCCGTGCCAGCTGTTTGACTTCTTCGTTATGCGGAGAACTTATGCTTTTACTGATGTACTGCATGACTCAATGGTGCGGCGTCAGCCTGGCCACCAGTTCCTTGAAGCGGTGATAGCTTGTCTCGTCGATGGGGCGGCCACTGCGACTATTGTCGACATAAAACACCCCGGCCAGACGATGGCCCAGATACAGGCTCATGATGGCGAATTCGCTATCACCAATATGTTCTAAAAATTCGTCTTCATACTTGCGTTCCAGTTGCCGGCGTACACTTTCCGGCGCATGGAAACTCTGCGCCTTGCTGCTGAGCAAGGCCAGGAAACTGCCGGGTTCCAGTTCCGGCACCAGTTTGCGCAGTGCATGTCCCTCCGCCAGTCCGACCTGGTATTTCAGGCGCAGGCGATGGCTATCCTGGTCGTAACGGTAGTACAGCACCCGCTCGTACTTGAGATCATTGGACAAATGGCGAATCGATTCGCGTATGCCCTGCTCCAGCTGGTCGGGATCAATCAGTGCCTTGGCTTTTTTCAGCTCCGGCCGCTGGTACTCACCTTCGATAAACAGCATGGCGCGGGCCGGATAAGTATAGGCATTCGCTCGCGGCTGTCGGGCCACCGTCAGGCAGGCTTGCACCACACCCAGATAAACCTGCTGCGCCGGTACACCCAGCAGCTTGGCTGCGGCATCCAGCCCCACCAGCCAGGGGGAGCGCCACCAACCCTGCTCCAGCGAGTTGGC
>JAFANL010000115.1 GCA_019232735.1 Aquitalea sp.
ATTCATGGCTGACCTGCCTTGGCCGCACCGGCCTTGATGTCCTGCACGGTATCAATGAATACCTGGGCGCGATGGGCGTAATTGCGGAACATGTCCAGGCTGGCGCAAGCCGGGGACAGCAGCACCACATCACCCGGCTGGGCCAGCTGGGCGGCGGCACGGGTAGCCTCTTCCAGCGTGGCGCAATCCTGCAGCGGCACGCCGCTGTTGGCCAGTGCGGCACGGATGCGACCGGCATCACGGCCAATCAACAACACGGCACGGGCAATGCGCTGGCAAGCCGGCGCCAGCGGGCTGAAATCCTGTCCCTTGCCATCGCCACCGGCAATCAGTACCACCTTGCGGGTCATGCCATTGAGGGCAGCTTCGGTGGCACCGACATTGGTGCCCTTGGAATCATCAATCCAGGCGATGCCATTGAATTCGTCCACCAGCTCCACGCGGTGCGCCAGACCTTCGAAGCTCTGCAAGCCCTGCAACAGGGCCACGCGGTCCAGCCCGATGCTGTCGCACAAGGCCAGTGCAGCCAGGGCATTGGCCGCATTGTGCAGGCCCTGCAATTGCAGCTTGCCCTGCGGCAA
The DNA here is from genome assembly GCA_019232735.1 of Aquitalea sp. Classification (GTDB taxonomy): domain Bacteria; phylum Pseudomonadota; class Gammaproteobacteria; order Burkholderiales; family Chromobacteriaceae; genus Aquitalea. Next base: position 582 of record JAFANL010000115.1, read on the forward strand.
CACGGCTTCGCCCTGCGCGCTCAGCCAGTATTCGCCTTGCTGCTGGCTCAGGCTGTATTCCACCGGCTGCTTGAGCGAGAACCACTTCACCACATGGCCGGGGCGCACCATGGCCGGGGCCAGGATGTCGTCACGATTCAGTACTTGCACGCCCAGACCATTGAACACGGCGGTTTTGGCGTGGGCGTAATCCAGCAGATCGTTGTAGCGATCCAGGTGGTCTTCGGAGATATTCAGCACCGTGGCGGCATCCGCCGCCAGGCTGGTGGTGGTTTCCAGCTGGAAGCTGGACAGTTCCAGCACCCACACGTCGGGCTGCGTGCCGGATTGTTCGCGTTCCAGCAGGGCTTCCAGCACCGCCAGGCCGATATTACCGGCCACGATGGTATCCAGCCCGGCGCTCTGGCACAGATGGCCGACCAGGCTGGTGACGGTGGTCTTGCCATTAGAGCCGGTGATGGCAATCACCTTGCTGCTCTTCCCTTGACTGGCATGGCCCTTGATCGCACGCGCCAGCAGTTCGACATCGCCCACTACTTCGCCACCGGCACCGCGGAAGGCAGCCACGGCGGGGTGCTTCAGCGGCACACCGGGGCTGAGCACCAGCATGTCGACACCGGCAAAGGTGGTGGCATCAAAAGCCCCGACGCGCAGTTCGGCAGCCGGCACCAGGCGCTGCAGCTCGGCCACGCGCTCGGGCGCGGGCTTGCTGTCGGCCACCACAACGCGCGCACCATGGGCCGCCAGATAGCGCGCGGCAGCCAGCCCCGAGCCTCCCAGCCCCACTACCGCGATGTGACGATCAGCAAAGTCCATGAGCCCTTGTCCTTAACGCAATTTCAATGAAGCCAGGCCAGCCAGCACCAGCATCATGGTGACGATCCAGAAACGCACTACCACCTGGGTTTCCTTCCAGCCCTTCAGTTCATAGTGGTGATGCAGCGGTGCCATGCGGAACACGCGCTTGCCGGTGAGCTTGAACGAAGCCACCTGGATCATCACCGACAGTGCTTCCACCACGAACAGGCCGCCCATGATGAACAGCACGATTTCCTGACGCACGATGACCGCCACGGTGCCCAGCGCCGCACCCAGTGCCAGCGCGCCCACATCGCCCATGAACACCTGGGCCGGATAGGCGTTGAACCACAGGAAGCCCAGACAGGAACCGCAGATGGCCGCGCAGAACACCACCACCTCGTGGGCACCGGGAATGAAGGGCAGACCCAGATAGCGGGAAAACACCACGTGGCCGGCCACATAGGCAAAGATGGACAGGCCGGAGGCCACCATCACCACCGGCAGCGCGGCCAGGCCGTCCAGACCGTCGGTCAGGTTGACCGCATTGGAAGTGCCGACAATCACCAGATAGGTCAGCACGCAAAAGCCCACCACACCCAGCGGATAGGCCACGGTCTTGAAGAAGGGCACGATGAATTCGGTCGACGCCGGCAGTTTGGCGGTGGCGATCAGGAAGATGCCGGCGGCAATGGCAATGGTGGATTGCCAGGCCATCTTGAACTTGGCCGACACCCCTTTCGGGTCCTTGTACACCACCTTGCGCCAGTCGTCGTAAAAGCCCAGCGCACCAGTGCCCAGCATCACCGCCAGCAGCAACCAGACGTACTTGTTGGACAGATCAGCCCACAGCAAGGTGGTGATGGTGATGGACAGCATGATCAGCGAGCCACCCATGGTCGGCGTACCGGCCTTGACCAGATGGCTTTGCGGGCCGTCATTACGCACGGCCTGGCCTACTTTCAGTTCGGTCAGCTTGCGAATCACCCACGGCCCCATCAGCAGCGAGATGGTCAGCGAAGTCAGCGCCGCCATCACCGCCCGCAGGGTGACGTAGTAGACAACGTTAAAGGTTCGGATATGAGAACCCAGCAATTCGGCTAGCCAGAGCAGCACCTTACACTCCCTCTTCTTGTTGTTTTGCGGTCGTCAGGTGTTCCACCACCCGTTCCATACGCATGAAACGCGAGCCCTTCACCAATACCGAAGTACCCGCTTGCAAATTGGCGTCCAGCCAGCTGGCCAGCGCCGCGAAATCATCAAAGCTGTGGGCACCCTCACCATAGGCCGCAGCGGCATGGCGGCTGAGTTCGCCCAGCGTCAGCAGTTGCGCAATGCCGCGCTGGCGGGCGTGTTCGCCCACCTCGCGGTGCAGTTGTGCAGCGGCATCGCCCAGTTCGCCGATATCCCCCATCACGAAGCAGTGCGGGGCAGGCAGGCGGGCCAGTACATCGATACCGGCCTTCATCGAATCCGGATTGGCGTTGTAACTGTCGTCGATCACCACGCCACCATGGCGGCCAGCCTTCTGTTGCAGACGACCCTTGGCATTGCCGAATGCAGCCAGCCCGGCAGCAATGGCGGCCAGCGGTACGTCCAGCGCCAGTGCAATGGCCGCGGCGGCCAGCGCATTGCGCACATTGTGTTCACCCGGTGCCGGCAGGCTGATGACCTGCTCGCCCTGCGGGCTGCACAGGATGAAGCTGCTATCCAGCGCCTGCAGGCTGATGTCACGCGCGCGGATGTCAGCAGGCTGCTGCAAGCCGAAGCTGCACACGCGGTGCGAACCCGCCGCCGCACGGAACAGCGCCACATTGGCGTCGTCGGCATTGACGATGGCCACGCCGTCTTGCGGCAGTCCCTGGAAGATCTCGGCCTTGGCACGGGCCACGTCGGCGGTATCGGCAAAATGGCCAAAATGCGCGCGCATGGCATTGTTGACCAGTGCCACTTGCGGACGGGCCAACCCGGTCAGATAACTCAGCTCGCCGTGATGGTTCATGCCCATTTCCAGCACCGCGTAGCGATGCGCAGGCGTAAGGCCCAACAGGGTCAGCGGCAGGCCGATGTCGTTGTTGAAATTGCCGGCAGTGGCATGCACGGCAGCAGCGCCGGCATGGGCCTTGAGAATGGCCGTGACCATTTCCTTGACCGTAGTCTTGCCATTGGAGCCGGTAATGCCGATATGCACGGCGGGCTGCAAGGCGGCCCAGCCGGCAGCCAGTCGGCCCAAAGCCAGCCGGGTGTCGTCGACACGGATCAGACTGGCGTTTTCCAGTACGAAATCGTCTGCCACCAGCGCGGCCAGCGCGCCACGTGCCAACACGTCGGCCACAAAATCGTGGGCATCAAAACGCTCACCCTTGAGCGCGACAAACAGGTCGCCCGGCTGCACGGCACGGCTGTCGGTGACCACGCGGGCCAGACGTGCCTGCCCGTCGCCACCCGTCAGGATGCCGCTGGCCAGTTGTGCCGCCTGCTGCAGGGTCATCATGCCCGGTCTCCCCAGGCAGTCAGCGCCTCTTCGGCAATGCGGAAATCGGAGAACGGGTGCTTGACCCCGGCGATGTCCTGATATTCCTCGTGGCCCTTGCCGGCAATCAGCACGATATCGCCCGCCTCGGCGCGGCTCACCGCCCAGTGAATGGCGGCCGTGCGGTCCAGCTCGACATGGCCGGGATGGCTCATGCCGGCCAGGATGTTGGCGACGATGGTTTGCGGATTTTCGGTACGCGGATTGTCGCTGGTGACCACGGCCACATCGGCAATGCGCTCGGCAATTTCACCCATCATCGGGCGCTTGCCCGGATCACGGTCGCCACCGCAACCGAAGACGCAGTAGAGCTTGCTGCCGGCCGGGCGGATTTCCGCCAATGTGGCCAAGGCCTTTTCCAATGCATCCGGGGTGTGGGCGTAGTCGATGACCACCAGCGGTTCGTGACTGCCACCCATGCTCTGCATGCGGCCACGGGCCGGCTGGATGCGCGCCAGTACGGCGGCGGCATCGGCCAGGCTGATGCCGTTGACGCACAGTGTGGCCAGACAGGCCAGCAGATTGCTGGCATTAAAGCGGCCCACCAGGCCGGTGCGTACTTCCACCTCGCCCCACGGCGTGGTGACCTGCAGCTGCAGGCCATCCAGATTGGCACTCAGGCTGAGCGGGCGCACATCGCCCTGCGTCAGGCCATAGCTGATCACCCGGGTCTGGCTGGCGTCGATGTCCTGCACCAGCTGACGGCCAAAGGCGTCATCCACATTGATGACGGCGTGTTTGAGACCTTCCCAGTGGAACAGCTTGGCCTTGGCAGCACCGTATTGTTCCATGCTGCCGTGATAGTCCAGATGATCACGGGTCAGATTGGTGAACACCGCCGTGGCAAAACTGGCGCCATTGACACGCGACTGGTCCAGACCATGGCTGGACACCTCCATGGTCACCACATGGGCACCCTGGCGGCGGTATTCGGCCAGTTTCTGCTGCACGGTCACCGGGTCCGGCGTGGTGTGGGTGGTCTGGGTCAGTTCGCCATAAAAGCCGTTACCCACGGTGCCGATCAGTGCTGCTTTCTGCCCCAGCAGGGTGAAGGCCTGGGCCAGCCAGTGCGAGATGGAAGTCTTGCCATTGGTGCCGGTAATGCCGATCACCGTCATGGCCTGGCTGGGCAGGCCATAGACATGGGCCGCCACCATGCCGGCGCGTTCGCGCAAGGCCGGTACCGGCAGATTAGGCAGCACCCAGGCCGGATTCCAGGCAAAGCCATCGGCCGGGTCCCACAACACCGCGGCCGCGCCCTTTTCCAACGCGGAGGGAATGAAGTCGCGGCCATCGGCGTATTCGCCACGGCAGGCCAGGAAGACATCGCCGGGCAACACGCGGCGGCTGTCAGCTTCGACCCGTTTGATGGGGAAGCCCAGCTGGTTCAGTTCTGCCGGATCCCAGTCCGGCAAGCTTGTCAGGCGACTTTTCATGTTCTGTTTCTTCAAAAATCCGCAGGGACCGGGGTCGAATCCGGCAGCAAGCTGTTATTGGACGGTTCGTCCGGCTGCACATTCAGCACGCGTAGCGCGCCGCCAGCCACCTGGGAAAACACCGGTGCGGAAATGGCACCGCCGTAGTATTTGCCGGCCGTGGGTTCGTCGATCATCACGGCCACAATCAATTTGGGGTTCTTGCCCGGCGCAAAGCCCATGAACAGCGCGCGGTGCTTGTTGGCCACATAGGTACGCCCTTCCAGCTTGCGCGCGGTACCGCTCTTGCCACCGATGCTGTAGCCGATGATGCGGCCGCCTACGGCACCGCCGCCGGGCTCACTGTTGGCAACCAGCAGGTCATGCATCTCATGCGCGGTTTTCTCGCTCAGCACGCGCTTGCCCGGCATCGGGTTGCTGGTCTTGTACAGCGAGATCGGCAGCATCACGCCATCATTGGTAAAAATGGTATAAGCCCGCGCCATCTGGAGCAGGCTGACGGACACGCCGTAACCGAAAGACATGGTGGCCTGTTCGATGGGCCGCCAGCTCTTCCAGTCGCGCAGGCGACCGGAAGCCTCACCAGGGAAGCCGGTATTGGGCGGACGGCCAAAGCCCAGCGAGTCGTAATAAGTCCAGAAATCCTGCGGCGAACTGAGCAGCGCCAGTTTGCTGGTACCGACGTTGGACGATTTCTGAATGATGCCCAGGATGTTCAGGCTGGGCTGGGCCGAGACGTCGCGAATGGTGGCCGGGCCGATCATGTAGCTGTGCGTGTCCAGTACGGTATTGACGTTGGCCTTGCCGTGCTCCAGCGCCAGCGAGATGGACAGCGGCTTCATGGTGGAGCCGGGCTCGAACAAGTCGATCACCGCGCGGTTGCGCAGCATTTCCGGCGTGGTGCCGGTGCGGTTGTTGGGGTTGAACGAGGGGTAATTGGCCAGCGCCAGCAGCTCGCCGGTCTTGGCATCCAGCACCACCACACTGCCGGCCTTGGCCTTGTTCTCTTCCACCGCGGCCTTGATTTCACGGTAAGCCAGGTACTGGATACGGTGATCCACCGCCAGCGCCAGGGTCTGGCCGTCCTTGGGCGGCTCGATGGCGGCAACGTCTTCGATGATGTGGCCACGACGGTCCTTGATCACCACGCGGCGACCATCCTTGCCGGACAGCATTTTTTCACGCGCCAGCTCCACCCCTTCCTGGCCCTTGCCGTCCACACCGGTAAATCCAATGATGTGGGAGATGATTTCGCCGGCCGGGTAGAAACGACGGTATTCCTGCTGTTTGGCAATGCCGGGCACACCCAGCGCCATCACTTTTTCCGCTACTTCCGGATTGATCTGACGCTTGATGTAGACAAATTCCTTCTTGCGGTCGGACAGCTTGGCGGCCAGTTCTTCCGGCGACATGTCCAGCAAGGCCCCCAGCTCGCGCAGTTTGGCCGGCGGCACCGGCTCCATGTCGGCCGGACTGGCCCAGATGGTCTGCACCGGCGAGCTGATGGCCAGCGGTTCGCCGCTGCGGTCGGTAATCACCCCGCGGTTGGCTTCCAGTGTCATGGCACGGCGGAAACGTGCCTCGCCCTGGCCTTGCAGGAAGTTCTGCTGCACCACTTGCAGGTAAATGGCACGGCCGATCAGCGCCAGGAACAGCATGCCCAGCATCACCAGCACAAAACGCACACGTCCTGCCGTCATCTTGAGGGCAGGACTGGCGTCGGCGGAGCGCTCGCGCTGGTTGGCGGAATAGCTGGTGCGCATCAGGCACCTCCCCGCGCGGACACCACCTGGATCTGGCGTGGATCCGGTGTGTGCATGCCCAGCCGCGTGCTGGCGGCCTTTTCGATCACGGCATGGGCGCCCCAGGTGCTCTGCTCCAGTTGCAGCTGACCATATTCCACTTCCAGTTGCTGGGCGGATTTGGTTTCTTTCTGCAAGTCGCTATAGAGCTTGCGCGATACGTGCTGCGAGGTGACCACCGACCAGGCGGACACCACGACAAAAGCCAGCAGGATCGCACACAGGCGGTTCATGCATCCCCCTCGCGCCACGGAGCGGCGGTGCGTTCGGCAATGCGCATGATGGCGCTGCGCGAGCGGGCGTTATCACGGACTTCCTCTTCGCTGGCGCGTACCGGCTTGCCCACGGTTTCCAGCGGGGGTTTGGCCATGTCGTCGGCACGGACCATGACCCAGCTGGGCAGCTTTTCCACACTGCTGGCATCGCGCAGGTATTGCTTGACGATACGGTCTTCCAGCGAATGGAAGCTGATAATGGCCAGACGGCCTCCCTCGGCCAGATGGCGCGCCGCCTGCGGCAGCACGGCCTTCAGCTCGTCCAGCTCACGGTTCACAAAGATCCGGATCGCTTGGAAGGTGCGCGTGGCTGGGTCCTGACCCGGTTCCCGAGTACGGACGTTTTGCCCAACGAGCAGGGCGAGCTCACGCGTGGTCTGGAGGGGAGCGAGCTCCCTTTGCGCAACAATGGCTGCTGCGATCTTGCGAGCAAACCGCTCTTCACCATAAGTCTTGATGACCTCTTTGATTTCGTCTTCTTCCGCACTGGCCAGCCACTGGGCGGCGGTAATGCCACGCGTGGTGTCCATGCGCATGTCCAGCGGCGCGTCGAAGCGGAAACTGAAACCGCGACGGCCATCATCGATCTGTGGCGAGGACACGCCCAGATCCATCAATACACCGTCCACGCTGGCCACACCCAGCCGGGCCAGTTCCTGGCCCAGTGTTTCGAAACCGTTGTGAACGATGGTGAATCGACTATCTTCTGCCGCCAGCTTGTCAGCTTCGGCGATGGCTTCCGGATCCTTGTCAAAGGCAATCAGGCGGCCTTGCGGCCCCAGTTGCGACAGGATCAGCCGGCTGTGGCCACCGCGGCCGAAGGTGCAGTCCACGTACACGCCATCAGGCTTGATGGCGAGCGCAGCGACAGCTTCGACGAGCAGCACCGTGCGGTGCACGTACGGGGTGGAACTCACAGGGTAAAGTCTCCAAGATGTTGCGCCAGGTCGGCCTGGTCGATGGCCAGGGCTTCCGTGGTCTGGCTGTCCCATTCCTCGGCATTCCACAGTTCAAAGCGGTTACCCATGCCGACCAGGGCCACGTCCTTGTCGAGTCCGACCAGGTCGCGCAAGCGGGAAGGCAGCAGGATGCGTCCGGCACTGTCCATGTCCAGCGTTTCTGCGTGGCCGAGCACGAGGCGCTGGTAGCGTTTCAGCGTGGGATTGCCGGTGGGAAGGGCGAGAAGGCGGGCTTCGACCGGACGCCAGTTGGGTTCGGGATAGATCAGCAGGTGATCGGGAGATTCGAGGGTAACCACCAGCTTGTGTCCGAACGCGGACAGCAGTGTCTCACGGTGTCTGGCCGGAATGGCCAAACGACCCTTGCTATCAAGAGAGACAATACTGACGCCGCCGATCATGAGCTGGACACCACCGCTGAAAGTTGGGGGCCGTCGCCCCACAATTACCCACTTCACCCCACTTTTCGCCACTATAAGAAAGAACTTCCCCACGGTCAATATCGCCCGGCACTAATTCACCTTTTGCGACAATGACTTAGCGACAGCCCCAAAAAGGGCTTTTCTTGTCAAATCAGGGAGTTAATAACGGCAGTCAAAGTGAGCTGTGAACTGGAACGGTGCAGGAAGGCAACACAATGCTTTGCATGACGAAGGAATTTGGAATGGCAGTGCAGCATGGGGCTCGGTAAAACGGCAATAAAAAACAAATGATTTAAATTAAAACAACAAGACGGCACGCCTTCGGCATGCCGCCCGTCATTATCCGCCACCAGCGTAGTGGCGGCCTTGCTGCATCAAGCCAGCTTTTGTTTCAGGATTTCCTGCACCTGGGCCGGATTGGCCTTGCCCTTGGAAGCCTTCATCACCTGCCCGGCCAGTGCATTGAGTGCCTTTTCCTTGCCGGCGCGGAATTCTTCCACCGCCTTGGGGTTGGCGGCGATGGCCTCTTCCACCATCTTCTCGATGGCACCGACATCGGACACCTGCTTCAGGCCATCGCGTTCGATGATGGCGTCGGCGGACAGATCGCCGTCCCACAAGGCATCAAACACCTGCTTGGCCAGCTTGCTGGACAGGGTGTTGTCGGCAATGCGCAGGATCAGGCCGGTCAGACGTTCGGCCGAAATCGGGCAGTCGCCGATGTCCTTGCCTTCACGGTTCAGGCGGGCGGCAATTTCACCATTCACCCAGTTGGCCGCCAGCTTGCCCTGACCGGAGGCCTGGGCTACCGCTTCAAAGTATTCCGCCGTGGCGCGGCTACCGGTCAGCAGGGCCGCATCATAGGCCGATACGCCGAAAGCTTCGACAAAACGGGCTTTCATCGCAGCAGGCAGTTCCGGCATTTCGCTGCGGATGCGGGCGATCTGCTCGTCGCTGATGCGTACCGGCAACAGGTCCGGATCGGGGAAGTAGCGGTAATCGTGCGCGTCTTCCTTGCTGCGCATCATGCGGGTTTCGCCGCTGTCCGGGTCGAACAGTACCGTCGCCTGCTCCACGCGGCCGCCGTCTTCCAGGGTGTCGATCTGCCACTGGATTTCGTACTTCATCGCCTGTTCGAGGAAGCGGAAGGAGTTGAGGTTCTTGATTTCGCGACGGGTGCCAAATTCCTGCTGGCCAAACGGACGCACGGACACGTTGGCATCCACGCGGAAGCTGCCTTCCTGCATATTGCCATCGCAAATACCCAGCCACATCACCAGGCTGTGCAAGGCGCGGGCATAGGCCACGGCCTCTTCCGGCGAGCGCATGTCCGGCTCGGACACCACTTCCAGCAGCGGGGTACCGGCGCGGTTGAGGTCGATGCCGGTCATGCCATGGAAGTCTTCATGCAGCGATTTGCCGGCATCTTCTTCCA
>JAFANL010000157.1 GCA_019232735.1 Aquitalea sp.
TTATCCCGGCGCTGATTGAGTCCTGGCAGGCGGAGGGCCGCCACAGCCAGTACATCAACTATGCCCGCTTTGCCGAGATGAGCAGCTTTGGCGGCATCCGCATCGAGGACAATGTACTGGTGACGGACAGTGGCAGCCGGGTGCTGGGCGAACCCATCCCCAAGACGGTGGAAGAGCTGGAAGCCATCATGCAGATGTAAGCTGTCCCGCTATCTCACCAGCAAAGAAACCGCCGTTACCGGCGGTTTTTTCATGTCTGGCAGGTGGGATGCGCTGGCAGCGGTGGGCGACAGGACCGTGAGCACGGGCAAGCCGGGAGGGGATGCCGTACAAGGGGCAGGCCTGGCTGGGGGTATCCAGGCCATGATTTTTCAGCGTTGCTTGTGGCTGTGTCAGCCGATGCTGAATCAGCCCGGCTGTCCGCAATACTTATTTGCAGCTTGTCCTTAACAACGGCCTTGCATGTGAAAAATCCTGCCTAGAATGAAATCTGGGCCGGCGCGGGGGAGACAGCGCCGGTTCAGCCCGTCAGCGACGTGACAGCCCGCCTGCCGCGCCACTGTGACCAGGCGATTGCCTAGCCAGACAACAACATCCATCAGCTGGAGAGTCACATGGAAACCTCATTTCAAGCGCTGCCATCCATGGCCATGCCCAAACATACCGATCTGGTTCATCTGGACCAGCGCCCGCTGCGGCCCATCAATCTGAAAAGCCCGGCGCTGGAGGTGATGACCGATTTGCGCATTATTGATCCGGTCAGCATTGGCGAGGATGAAATCCTGCGCCATGCGCACAATCTGATGATCAGCCGCGGCATCCGCCTGCTGTTTGTGCAGGATGACGATAGCCGGCTGGTGGGCCTGATCACCGCTTCGGACATTCTGGGCGAGCGCCCGATGCAGTGCATGCTGGAACATGGCAAGCGCCATGACGAAGTCAGGGTGCGGGATGTGATGACCCCGCGTGGCGAGCTGGAAATGCTGTCGCTGGCTGATGTGCAGAATGCCACCATCGGCCATATGGTGGCCACGCTGAAGCAGCAGGGGCGGCAACATGCGCTGGTGGCCGAGCTGGATCTCAACACCGGCCATTATCAGCTGTGCGGGATGTTCTCCACCTCGCACATGGCACGGCGGCTGGGCATGCCGCTCAACTTCATGCGCGTACCGCAGGCGCTGTCGGAAATCCAGCACGCCCTGCTGCACGAAGGCTGATTCACCCGGGCGGGCTTGGGCCTCAGCTGCCTTCGCCCGCCATGTCCTGCGGCACGGCCGTGCTGTATTTGGTGGTTTCCATCACCACCAGCGATTCGAACTCGCGCACATTGTCATTACTCATGATGTGCTGGCGGACAAAGCGCTCGTAATCGGCCATGTCGCGCACCAGCACCACCAGGACGAAATCCGGCCGCCCGGTCACGTGATAGCACTCCACCACTTCCGGCGCGGCGCGGATGGCCTGCTTGAAGGCATCCACCAGCGCAATGCGCTCCCGTTCCAGAATCACGTTCACCACCAGCCGCAGCGGGCGTCCCAGTACGGCCGGGTCCACCAGCGCCACTTCGCGGCGGATGATGCCCTCGCTGCGTAGCCGTTTCAGCCGCCGGGTGACGGCGGTGGGCGACAGGCTGACGGCTTCGGCCAGTTCGTCGTGGGTGCGGCGGGCATCTTCCTGCAGCAATGCCAGCAGCTTGCGGTCGTAGCCATCCAGCGGTATTTCATGCGCCATATCAGTAATCCTGCATTGCTTATTCAAAAACATCAGTTTGCATGCATTCTGGCGCAGTAAAACGCAGCAGGGCAAGCTGCAGCGCTGCCTACACTGGCTGCATCTTCCGGAGATGCACCATGAATACATCCAGCGCCGCGCTGACCTTACCTTTCCTGCGCAGCCGCAGTCCATCCCGCTGGCTGCCGCTGGCCCTGTTTACCGTGCTGGTGCTGCTGTGGGCTTACAACTATGTGGTGATGAAGCAGACCTTGCAGGCCACCACACCCATCACCCATCTGATCTTGCGCACGGCCCTGAGCAGCCTGACCTTGTTTGGCGTGCTGCTGGCGCGTGGTCGTGCCATCCGGCCGCAGCGGCTGGGGCAGGCGGCACAGGTGGGCTTGAGCACCACTTTTCTTTACAGCCTGTCCATCACCCTGGCGCTGGTGGCGGGGGCGGCAGGGCGGACTTCGGTGCTGGTATTCACCATGCCGTTCTGGGTGGCGCTGCTGTCACGCGGGCTGCTGGGCGAGCCGTTTACCCTGCGTGCCCGCCAGGCACTGCTTGCCGGCTTTGCCGGGCTGATGCTGATCGTGGCGCCATGGCAGTTGCAAGGTGGTTTGCTGCCCATGCTGCTGGCGGTGCTGGCCGGTTTCTTCTGGGCGCTGGGCTCGGTGCTGAGCAAGCGCGCCACGCAGGGTGGCCAGCTGGATAGCCTGAATTTTTCGGCCTGGCAGGCATTGATCGGCCTGCTGCCCATGCTGGCTTTGTGGCCGTGGGCGGATTTTGCCCATATCCGTTGGTCGACCGGCTTTGTGTTGGGCATGGTATATGCCGGGGTGTTGTCCAGCGCGGTGGGCTGGCTGGCCTGGTTGTGGCTGCTGAAACGCCTGCCGGCCAGCACGCTCAGTTTCAATGCGCTGGTGATTCCGGTGCTGGCGGTGATGATGGCGGCCAGTCAGCTGGGCGAGTGGCCGGTGTGGCGTGAACTGGCCGGCATGCTGTTGGTGGGGATGGGGATTGTGTTGATTGCCCGGCGCTAAGCCAGGGATTACGCGTTAAAAAGGCCGCTGCACAGCGGCCTTTTTGTATTGGTGGAGGGCGGACTGGTTTACACCACCAGCGAGATGATGGTGCCCACGGTGACCGCAGCGGCCACCCAGCGGCCGGCGGTGAAATAGCCGCTGTCGGGCTTGGCGGTTTCTGCTGGCGGTTCCGTATTCGGGTCCGGCAGGTTCAATACCCCGTAGGTAAAGGATTTGACGGCCCCTCCGGTGGAGGAGGCGGCGCTGCTGTCCTTGTTGTCGCTCTGGCCAGCCTGCGCTGCGGTACTTTGCAGCTTGACGATGGTGGAGGGCGAACTGTTGTCCTGATCCTGGTTGGTGGCGGCAAGCTGGCTGCTGCTACTGGCCTGTGCCGTCTTGTCCACCGGCTTTGTCTGGACGGGCATGTTGACCATGCCGCTAGTGCTTGTTGTCTTGCTGATATCCATTACGACCCCGTCATCTGCCAAAGACGATTTGATACTCCATTATCGGCATGCGATCTGGCCGGCATGAGGGGCCGGGATGTAAAGATGGGGTAAAGAAAAGTTAAGGCAGCTAGCACCGGGCGGGCCGGTGGTGAAGGAGCCGACAGGCGGGTTCAGTCCAGTTGCTGCACGGTATCGCCCGCCGCTGCACTGCAATCAGCCGCCATGTCGTCCCAGCCGTGGTGTGTCACCAGGGTATTGCCGCGCAGGCAGAGCTGAATGCGCTCGGTGCCCTTGGCCTGTTGCTGAACAAAACCTTCGATGGCGGTGGGCAGACTGAGCTGATAGCGGTTGGCGGCCAGATCGCTGTCCGGGTGATCCCCATTGTGGACCAGTGGTACCACATTGGTGGCCCACACCATGTAGCGGTGCTTCACATCAACGGTGCTGGGGAGATAGTGCTGCTGCAGCAGCCAGTCCTGTGCCTGCTGGCGGCTATTGCCCTCCCGTGGCAACTGTCCCCAGGCATGGGCCAGCAGTTCCACCAGCCATTGGTTGCAGTTCTGGTAGCGGGTGGAGAAGGGATAGGCATTGGCGCTGTAATCCGCGCCCAGCAGTTGCAAGGACAGCTTGTTGTCCAGCGCGGCCTGCACCAGTTGTGCCTCTTGTTGAGGAGGGAGCAACAGGATGGACAGATAGACATTGCTGCCTTGCGGCTGGTCGATCAGAAAGCCCGGCAGACCTTGGTCGTACAGATGAGGGCGCTGTTCGTCGCAGGCGTAATACAGCTGGCGCACCGACCAGGGTGAGTTGGGGTTGTGACGCAGGCTGATGCCGGCGTGGGACAGGCGAATGTTGAAGCGGTCCAGATCCAGCCCGGAGCGCGAGATGATGGCGGCCTGATGGTCAGACTGTTCCAGCAGCTGGCGTACCTGCTGGCTGAACAACAACAGATCGCTCTTGCGGGCGACGCTCTGCTGCGACGACTGTTCGCAGAACAGCATCGAGGAGGCCGCCGCACCATTGGCCAGCGTGGCCGACAATGCAAACAGCCCTGCCATGAGCAGGGCTTGCAAGCGACCACCATGAGACCTGCGGCGGTGGGTCAGGACACCACCTTGGGTTGCACTTCGGATTTCCACGCCTGATCCAGCAGCAGGGCAAACGGCTGCTTGTTGTCAGCACGGGCAAAGGCCAGGCCGTAGGTCTGCTTCTGTGCATGAACAATCTGGCCGGCTTCCACACCGCTGTGCTTTACATCGGCCTGTGCCACAAACAGGTTGAACGGCGCAGTGGCATTGGCGGCGGCAACCGGTACCAGCGTCAGCTGGGTTTTGCCGGGCTGGTCTGCCTGGGCAACGGCGACTACCTTGTAATCGCCTTCGGCGATATTGCCGACGGCCTTGGACGAATTCTGCAGCGAGGTAGACACACTGCCTACGGTGGCGCTGACGCTATCGGATACCGACAGCAGCGAAACAGCAGCTTCGGCCTGGCTGCCCAGCAGTGCCAGGGCGCAACAGATGATGGAGTGCTTCAGATTGCTCATGGTATTGGTCTTGTCCATGCAGAGTGGAGACGGGCGCCAGGGCAGGTCGTGTCCGCTTTCCCCCGTGGGGGCGGGTGAACGACATGCCTTGCGCCGCGGTATTGTTCCTGTTCAGGTCGATGTATTCAAGCAGGTTTACAAGAATTGATCCCCAAGGCCGGTATGTCGCCTGCTTGTATCCGGCCGGGCAAGGCGGCAAGATCAGTGTTCAGTCAGCCGTCTGCATCAGGACACCATGCCCCAGTCTTCCCATCCGGACCCGGCCCTCGCCAGCGACAGCCCCGCCAGCCGGCCAGTATCGCTGCATGCCATCGTGGCCACGGTGAATGTGCTGGCCGAACAGGGCATTGCGGCCGGCGATCTGCTGGCTGGCAGCGGCATCCCACCGGAGCGCTTGCTGGAGCCGGCCAGGCTGATCAACCACCATCAGGAACTGACCGTTTTCGACAATGCCCGCTGCCTGTCGCAGGACGAGGCCCTGGGCCTGCGCCTCGGCCATGCCATGCACACCTCCAATTACGGCATTCTGGGTTACACCATGCTGGTCAGTCCCACCTTGCGGGTGGCGCTGGAAACCGCCATCCGCTTTCCCTTGTTGCTGGCCAGTTATTTCACCCTGCGGCTGGAAGAGCGGGGCAAGGATGCCTGGCTGCTGGCCGATGCTTACCGTTACCGCGCCGATCTGTTCAGTTTCAATGCCGAGATGTGCCTGTCCTCGATGTGGACCATCGCCTGCGACTGCATGGGGGTGCGCTGGTCTCCCAAGGCGGTGCACATGCGTTTTGCCCAGCCGGCCCATGCCGGGCTTTATCCGGCCATTTTTGGCCAGGCGGGCAGCTTTGCCATGACAGAGAATGCGCTGGTGTTTCCGGCCAAATGGCTGGACCGGCCACAGCCGCTGGCCGATGCGGTGAGCTTCCACATGGCGCAGGAGCAATGCCAGCGCCAGCAGGAACAATGGGCCAGCAGTTATGGCTCGGCGCTGGTGGCTCGGGTGCTGCGGCTGATCCAGTCCGACCCGGTCCGCTTTGCCCGGCTGGACGAGCTGACTGCCACGCTGCACATGTCCGAACGTACGCTCAGGCGCAAGCTGGCCAGCCTGGGCACCTCCTTCCAGGCCTTGCTGGATCAGGCCCGTTACCAGCAAGCCTTGCACTTGCTGCACGATACCAGGCTGTCCATCAGCATGATTGCCGAACGGTTGGGCTTTGCCGAAGCGGCCAGTTTCCGTCATGCCTTTACCCGCTGGACCGGCAAGCGGCCATCTGACCTGCGCCGCTGACGAGTATTGGCGGCATCATCCGGCTGGCATCCTGCCTGACTGGACGGTTGACACTGCGTCGCCTGCAAGATGCTGGCTGCAGCGTGCAATGCAGCATGGATGGCCGGACCATGAGCGCCGTGTTTTTGGCCGGAATGATCCCTTAGTTGACCGCTATGGTTCTTTTCTCCGTCCCCCTTGTTGGCAGAAT
>JAFANL010000034.1 GCA_019232735.1 Aquitalea sp.
GCAGCTGTGGCTGAACCAGCGCCAGAGCGGCCAGCCAGTGGCAGCCACGCTGACGCTGCAGCCGCGTTACTGGTTCAACCCCACCACGGTGAGCCGCAACTATCTGGTGCCCGGCTCCATCTCGGTGATCATGACCATCATCGGCGCGCTGCTGACCTCGCTGGTGGTGGCGCGGGAATGGGAACGCGGCACCATGGAGGCGCTATTGTCCACCCCGGTGACGCGCAGCGAACTGCTGCTGTCCAAGATCATCCCCTACTACCTGCTGGGCATGGCCGCCATGGCCATGTGCGTGCTGGTGGCCACGCTGATCATGGGGGTGCCGCTGCGTGGTTCGCTATGGGTGCTGTTTGTGGTGACCAGCCTGTTTCTGGGCAGCGCGCTGGGCTTGGGCCTGTTGCTGTCCACCACTACCCGCAACCAGTTCATTGCCGCGCAGTTTGCGCTGACGGCCGCTTTTCTGCCGGCCATCATGCTGTCCGGTTTCGTGTTTGAAATCCGCAGCATGCCGCTGCCGGTGCAGGCGGTGACCTATCTGATTCCGGCGCGCTATTTTGTCAGCGCCTTGCAGACACTATTCCAGGCTGGTGAAATCTGGCCGGTCTTGCTGATCAACTTGCTGTTTCTGCTGCTGTCCGCCGCCTTCTGGCTGGGGCTGACCGCCTGGCGGACACCGCGCCGACTGGATGGCAACTGAGATGTGGCAACGTCTGCTCACCCTGATCCGCAAGGAAATGCAAGCCCTGCTGCGCAGCCCGCAAAGCCGCCGCCTGCTGATTGCCCCGGTACTGCTGCAACTGCTGCTGTTTCCCTTTGCTGCCACGCTGGAAGTGAAAAACAGCACGCTGGCGGTGTTCAACCAGGATGGTGGTGCCGCTTCCATCGAACTGGTGCAGCGGCTGGCCGCCACCCAGGCTTTTCCGCAACTGCTGATGCTGCACAGCCAGCAAGAGATGGCGCAGGTGATAGACCGGCAACAGGCCTTGCTGGCCATCAGCCTGCCGCAGGATTTTTCGCGCCGGCTGGCCAGCGGCCAGAGCGTGACAGCCCAGGCCATCATCGATGGCCGGCGCAGCAATAGCGCACAGATTGCCTACGGTTATGCCTTGCAGGTGGTGCAGCAATACGCTGCCGAGCGTAGCCGGCAAGCCGCACCGGCCCGGCTGCTGGTACAGAATTTGTACAACCCCAATCTGGAATACCGCTGGTTTGTGCTGCCCAGCCTGGTGGCCATCATCACTACCATCGGCTGCCTGATGGTGACGGCGCTGTCGCTGGCGCGTGAGCGGGAAGAAGGCACTTTCGAACAACTGCTGGTGTCGCCGCTGACACCGGGTTACATCATGGCCGGCAAGGCTCTGCCCGGCATGCTGGTGGCGCTGGTGCAGGGCTGCATCATCGCGGCGGCGGCAGTGTGGGTTTATCACGTACCCTTTGCCGGCAGCGTGGGCCTGCTGATCCTGTCCATGCTGTGCTACGGCCTGTCGCTGGTGGGTTTCGGCCTGCTGATTTCCGCCCTTAGCAGCAATCAGCAGCAGGCATTTCTGGGCTCCTTTGCCTTCATGTCACCGGCGGTGATCCTGTCCGGCTATATGGCACCGGTGGAAAACATGCCCTTGCCGCTGCGCATGGTCAGCGCGGTGGACCCGCTCGCCCACTTTATCGTCATCGTCAAGGGAATATTCCTCAAAGGCTATGGTCTGGCGGAAGCCTGGCCACATTTGTGGCCGCTGCTGGCCATTGCCGCCGGCACGCTGACGCTGGCCTACCGGATGTTCCTGCAGAGGAGTCATTGATGTCGCACGCCCCCTTCCTGTTTTCCCTGTTGGCCCTGTCGCTGACAGCTTGTGCGGTGGGCCCGGACTACCATGCTCCGCCAAGCACGCTGCCGGCACATTTTCAGAACCAGCCAGCCAGCAGCCAGCCGCAATTGCAGCGTTGGTGGACGGTGTTTGATGATGCCGGACTGAACCGGCTGGTGGAGCAGGCCTTGCAGTCCAGCCCGGATCTGGCGCAGGCCGAGGCCCGCGTGCGGCAGGCACGGGCCAGCCTGGGACAGGTGGACAGCGCCTTGTGGCCACAGCTGAATGCCAGCGCCCGTACCGGCCGCGACCAGTTCAGCCGCAATAGTGAAAATTTTGCCAACCTTCCACTGGCCAATCCCAAACTCGGTTTCAATGATTACCGGCTGGGGCTGGATGCCAGCTGGGAAATCGACCTGTTTGGCCATACCGCGCGCAGCCGCGAGGCAGCGGCGGCGCGGCTGGACAGCGTGCAGGAACAGCAGGCCGATGTGGCGCTGCGGGTGGCGGCGGAAGTGGCACGCAATGTCATCGATTATCGCGGCTGGGTGGCACGCCAGCACAATGCCCAGGCCCAGTTGGCGGCGGCCCGGGAAAACCTGCGCCTGAGTGGCTTGCTGCGCCAGAGCGGTGAAATTTCCGACAGCGAACTCAACCAGGCGGCCAGCAATGTGGCCAGCCTGCAAGCCACGCTACCGCCCTTGCAGACCGCGCAGGGTGCGGCGCTGGCGGCGTTGAGTGTGTTGCTGGATCAGTCGCAACAACAGGTGGCTGCCACGCTGGCTGGTGAGCGGCCGATACCGGCCACGCTGGCGCAGCCGCCGGTGGGCCTGCCTGGCGAGCTGTTGCGGCGGCGGGCCGATATCCGCCAGGCCGAGCGCGAACTGGCGGCGGCCAGCGCCGATATCGGCGTGGCAGTGGCCGAGCAATATCCGCGGCTGGTACTGGTGGGCAGTGGGGGCTGGGATTCCATTCATGAAGGCAATCTGACTGCTGCCGCCAGTCGCTTCTGGAATGTCGGCCCGCAACTGAGCCTGCCGCTGTTTAATGCTGGTCGGCTGAAAATGCAGGTCAGCGCGCGTGAAGCCGCACGCGATGCCGCGCTGGCAGCTTATCGCCAGAAGGTGCTGAGCGCATTGGCCGATACCGAAACCGCCCTGCTGCGTTATCAGCAGGAGGGGCAGCGGCAGCAGGCCTTGCAGGCCGGGGTGGAACTGGCCGAATTGCAGCTGGGGCTGGCGCGGCAACGTTTCCGGGTGGGTGAGGCGGCGCAGACCGAGGTGCTGGCGCAGCAGCAGCTGGCGGCGCAGCAGCGCGAGGCCTGGCTGGCGTCGCACCAGGCGCAGGCGGAAAACCTGGTGGCCTTGTTCAAGGCGCTGGGTGGGGACGTCAAATAAAAATCCCGGCATATAGCCGGGATGTGGTGGCTAGCAGCACGGCATGGCTGCTGCCGGGCGGCATGAAACCGCCTAGTCGAACAGCGCCGCCATCTGCCGGGCGGCGATAGCCGGGTCGGCGGCATCGAACAGACCACCGATCACTGCGATGGCGCTGGCACCTGCCGCCACCACTTCCGCTGCGTTTTCCGGGGAGATGCCGCCAATGGCCACCGATGGCAGGCCCAGCTTTTTTGCCTCGGCAAACAGCGACAGCGGTGCTGCCACGGCATTGGGCTTGGTGCGCGAAGGAAATACCGCGCCGAATGCCACATAGCTGGCACCGTCGCGTGCGGCTTGTTCGGCCAGGCGGATGTCGTTATAGCAGGACACGCCGATGATGGCATCCGGCCCCAGCACGGCACGGGCTTCGGCCACCGAGCCGTCGGTCTTGCCCAGATGCACGCCATCGGCTTCCACGGCCCGTGCCAGGGTGACATCGTCGTTGATCAGGAACAGCACGCGGCGGCTCTTGCACAGGCTGGCCAGCAGGCTGGCCTGGCGCAGGCGGCGCACGGTGTTGTCGCTCTTGTTGCGGTACTGCAGGATGGCCACGCCGTTATCCAGCACGCGGCTGACCTTGGCCAGCAATTGCTCGCTGTCTTCTGCCTCCGGCGATACCGCATACAAGC
>JAFANL010000038.1 GCA_019232735.1 Aquitalea sp.
AGTCCACCGGCATGATGCCGATGACCGGACCAAAGCTCTCGTCACGCATCACGCTCATGCCGTGATGCACATCCACCAGCACCTGCGGGGCCAGGTAGGCACTGCCCGGGCGGTCTGCGGCAAAGTGGCCCGGCGGAATCAGCGCCCGGGCACCGGCAGCGACGGCTTCTGCGATCTGGGCGCGCACGTAGCTGGCGGCGCTGGCGCGTACCATGGGTCCCAGATTGGTGTTGGCGTCCAGCGGATTGCCAAAGCGGTAGGCCTTGGTGAGTTCGACAAATCCATCGACAAAGTCCTGATAGTGGCGGCGGTGCACATAGATGCGTTCGATGCCGCAGCAGGACTGTCCGGAGTTGAAGAAGGCACCATCCACCAGGTTTTCGACGGCGTTGGCCAGGTCGGCATCTTCCCGCACATAAGCCGGGTCCTTGCCACCCAGTTCCAGGCCAACCCCGATAAAGCGGCTGCTGGCGGCCTGCTGCACGGCATGGCCACCGGCTACCGAGCCGGTAAAGGCGACGAAGTCGATCTGTGGCGCTGCGACCAGTTGCAAGGTGGCGGCATGATCCAGATGCAGGCTCTGGAACACGCCGGCGGGCAGGCCGGCCGCATCAAAAGCCTGCTGGAACAGCTCGGCCACCAGTGGTGTCTGCGAGGAGTGCTTGAGGATGACCGTATTGCCCGCGGCCAGCGCTGGCACGATGGTATTGATGGCGGTCAGGAAGGGATAATTCCACGGTGCCAGGACCAGCACCGTGCCCAGCGGTTCGTGGCGTAGAAAGCGCTGGAAACCTTCCTTGGGCGCGGGCTGGATATCCGCCAGGCCTTGTTCGGCAATGTCCAGCATGTAGCGCGCGCGCTCTTCCAGCCCGCGCAGTTCACCGGGAGACTGGCTGATGGGGCGGCCGATCTGGCGCGTGATGGCGTCGGCGCAGCGGTCTTTGTGGGCCACCAGCCAGTCTACCGCTTTGCTGATCAAGGCCTTGCGTTCGGTCAGCGGAGTATCGCGCCAGCTAAGCCGGGCGGCGCTGGCTGCATGCAACATGGCCTGGGTCTGCGCTGGTGTGGCATAAGGGCGTTCCAGCAGGATGGAGCCGTCCAGCGGGGTGATGACAGCGAATGAGGTGCTCATTTAGATGATCTCGAAGTAGCGTTTCAATTCCCAGTCGGTAACGTGGCGCTGGAACTCGCGTTCTTCCCACTCCCGCGTGGCGGCAAAATGATCGACAAAATCATCGCCGAACCAGTCACGGGCGGCGGCCGAGCCGCGCAGGGCCTGGGCGGCATCCCACAGGGTGCGGTGCAGTTGCAGATGGGGCGGTGCCTGCAGCAGGTAGCCATTGGCGGTGACGGCCTCTTCCGGCTCTATCTTGTTCTCAATGCCATACAGCCCGGCAGCCAGGCCGCTGGCCAGCGCCAGATAGGGATTGGTGTCGGCCCCCGGCAGGCGGTATTCCACCCGTTGCGATTTGCTGCTGCCGGGTATGGCGCGGATGGCGACGGTGCGATTGTCCACGCCCCACAAGGCGCTGGTCGGTGCCCAGTAACCGGGTACCAGCCGACGGAAGCTGTTGATGGTGGGGGCGGCCAGGCTCATGAATTGCGGCATCAGCTTCTGGATGCCGCCGATGAAATGACGCATGGTGTCGCTGATATTGTGTTCGTGGCCGGCCTGGTGAAAGGCGCTGTGTCCATCACGGTTCTTCAGCGAGATATGGATGTGTCCGCCCTGGCCGGAGTGTTCTTCGTTCCACTTGGCCATATAGCAGACCATGCGTCCTTGTTTCTCGGCCAGTACCTTGGAGAAGGTCTTAAAGCAGACGGCGTTGTCGGCGGCCGTCATGGCCTTGTCGACGGTGAGGGCGGCTTCCAGTGCGCCGGGGCCGGTTTCTTCGTGGAACCCTTCGATCGGCATGTTCATCTGCTCGCACAGATCAAGCAGGCCGCGATAGAACTCGGTATTCACCGAGTTGCGCAGTACCGAATAGCCAAATGCGCCGCTGCCCAGTGGTTTGGGTTGCTGATACAGCTTGCCCTGCAGCGCTTCATGGCTTTCGTCGGTGACCAGGAATTCATACTCGAAACCGGCCATCGGCTCGAAACCCATGGCACGGGCGCGTTCCACCACCCGGCGCAGCACGCCGCGCGGGCACAAGCCTTCCAGCCTGCCCACCACCTCGCCCTGCACGAAAATCATATTGTCTTCCAGCGGCAGTTCACGGCAGGACTCGGGAATCAGCCTGATCTGGGCATCGCCATAGCCGCGCCCCCAGCCGGTCAGCAGGGTGTTGTCATACAGCTTGTCGCCCACATCCCAGCCGAATACGACATCACAGAAACCGAAACCGCCCTCCAGAGAGGAGAGGAATTTGTCGCGCGACATGTATTTGCCGCACATCACGCCATCGATATCAACCAGGCCGACCTTGATCTGGCGTAGCTGACGTTGTTCGATCAGGGTTTTCAAATCCGCCATTGTCTTCACATGCCGAGCATCCATGATGGCTCCTTGTGCTGATGTAGTGTGGGTGGGTAGGGCTTGCTTTCCTCCTGTTGCGCTTAGTATTGTTCGTTAGAAAAATTCAAATCAAGATAAAAATGTAATAAAAATTAGTTTGTGCTGTGCAATGTGGAAGCAATGAGACAGGGCGGGTTTCTGCTTGTGGGCTGCTATCATGAGCAGAATAAATACCGAATGGTCATTGATAACAGGTGCTTGTCAGCAGCAGCCTGATTGTGGAGAAAGCCTTGAGTAATACCGGGTCCATCGCAGAACAAATCCGTGCATTGTTTGAAACCCTGACCCCGACCGAGCGCAAGGTGGGCCGGGTGCTGCTGGCGAACTATCCGGTGGCGGGGCTGGAAACGATTGCCCAACTGGCACTCAGGTCGGATGTCAGCGGCCCCACGGTGCTGCGCCTGATCAGCAAGTTGGGGTATGACAGCTATACCTCCTTCCAGACCGCCCTGCGTGACGAGCTGGAAGTTCGCCTGCAATCGCCACTGGTCCGCCACGACCCAGCCCAACTGCAGGGGGATAATGATTTTCTGCTTGGCTATGCCGCCCGTATTACCCAGTTGATGCAGGATACGGTGACGCATTTGCCGCGGGCGGAGTTTGATGGCGTGGTGGACATGCTGGGCGAGCGCAAACATCGCATCTGGTTGCTGGGTGGGCGCTTGACCGACCCGCTGGCCGCTTATCTGTGTCACCACCTGAAAGTGGTGCGGGCCGATGTGGTGCACCTGCGCGGGCTGCCCACCAGTTGGGCGGACTCGCTGGTGGATATGGGCAAGCACGATGTATTGGTGATATTCGATATCCGCCGTTACTGGGACGGCGCGCTGAGCATTGCCGAGATGGCCGCCCAGCGCAAGGTCAACGTACTGCTGTTTACCGACCAGTGGCTGTCCCCGGTATCGCGCGTGGCCCGCTTTACCCTGGCGGCCCATACCGCTGGCCCGGCTGGCTGGGACAGCAACACCCCGTTGATGTTGCTGGTGGATGCCGTGATCGCCGCCCTCAATACCCGCCACTGGGGGGCCATCAGCGACCGTTTGCAGGAAGTGGAGGCCATGCGTGCCCGCTTGGGCGAGGGCAGTGCGCAGACCGGCGAGTGACAAGGGCGTGCGCAATCACTAGAATTGCGCCATTCAGATATACATGCCTTACAGGATCTAGCCATGCCGTCTTTTGATATCGTTTCCGAAGTCAATCAAGTAGAAGTACGCAATGCCGTCGAGCAGGCCAACAAGGAAGTTTCCACCCGCTACGACTTCAAGGGCAGCGATTCCCGCATCGAACAGACCGACAAGGAAATCACCCTGTATGCCGATGCCGAATTCCAGCTGGATCAGGTTAACGACATCCTGGTGAACAAGCTGTCCAAGCGCAACGTCGATGTACGTAGCCTGGAATACGGCAAGCTGGAAAAAGTCAGCGGCAACAAGGTGAAGAAGGTACTGACGGTGAAGGAAGGCCTGGAAACCGAAATGGCCAAGAAAATCGTCCGCATCATCAAGGACGCCAAGCTCAAGGTGCAGGCCAGCATCCAGGGCGAAGCCGTACGCGTGTCCGGTGCCAAGCGCGACTTGCTGCAGGAATGCATTGCCCTGCTGCGCAAGGACATTGCCGACGACAAGGAAAACGGTGTGCCGCTGCAGTTCAACAACTTCCGCGACTAAGCCCGTTTTCACACCCGTAAAACCGGCCCATGTGGCCGGTTTTGCTTTTGCCGGGCGTCCCTCCTACAATACGGCCCTTGTTGAATAGACAGCAACCTGCGCATTGGAATCAGCATGTTACGCATTACCGAACTCAAACTGCCGCTGGATCACAGCGAAGCCGAACTGACCGCCGCCATTGTGGCTTTTCTTGGCATCAAGCCCGCCGAACTGAAACACTACACCGTGTTCAAGCGCAGCTATGATGCCCGCCGTGGTGTGATGAGCCTGGCCTACATCATCGACATGGAAGTGGAAGGCGAGGCCAAGCTGTTGGCACGCTTCAAGGGCAATCCGCATGTACTGTCCACGCCGGATACCAGCTACCACTTTGTCACCCAGGCACCGGCCACGCTGAGCAAGCGCCCGGTGGTGGTGGGCTTTGGCCCCTGTGGCCTGCTGGCCGCACTGGTACTGGCACAGATGGGCTTCAAGCCCATCGTGCTGGAGCGTGGCAAGAAAGTGCGTGAGCGCACCAAGGATACCTGGGGCCTGTGGCGCAAGAATGTGCTGAACCCGGAATCCAATGTGCAGTTTGGCGAAGGCGGTGCCGGTACCTTCTCCGATGGCAAGCTGTACAGCCAGATCAAGGACCCGCGCCACCTGGGCCGCAAGGTGCTGACCGAGTTCGTCAAGGCCGGGGCTCCCGAGGAAATCCTGTTCATCGCCAAGCCGCATATCGGCACCTTCCGCCTGGTCAGCATGGTGGAAAAAATGCGGGCCGAAATCGAGGCGCTGGGCGGTGAAATCCGCTTCCAGCAGCGCGTGACCGATCTGCACATCGATAACGGTCATGTCCGTGGCCTGACACTGGCCGATGGCAGCCAGATCGAGGCTGATCACGTGATCCTGGCGCTGGGC